>NZ_MVON01000002.1:0-185468 GCF_002018925.1 Acinetobacter sp. MF4642 | reverse complement strand
TGTGCTGGCGACAATAGCAAGAGTGAACCACCTGATCCCTTCCCGAACTCAGAAGTGAAACCTCTTAGCGCTGATGGTAGTGTGGAGTTATCCATGTGAGAGTAAGTCATCGCCAGCTCATTAATTCAAATCCCCCTAACTTAACGGTTAGGGGGATTTTTTTATGCAACATATATTCAATAATTTAAATAAAGAATTATTAAGTGGGTAAGAAGAGAATTAGAGCGGAGAATACACGCTAAATTATACAAAAATACATTTATATAAATGAAAATTATGTGAAACATCTACCATTTATCAAATAATTTGATGTAGTGCAAATTATTTTTCGTCATTTTCATACAACTTTAGTCTAATTTTTTCAAAAAAAGCCGTTTCAATCGTTTTATTTATAGACAAAAACTGAATTATGATTCATTTTATGTAAAAGTGAATTTTAATTCATTTTTTATAATAAAGCTCACAATTGGAGGTGAGGGAAAAATGACAGCGACAAGAATGAATGTAAATGCTGTAATCGATCAGGCTAAGTTTAAGCCTTTTCATTTAACGGTTGTTTTGTGGTGCTTATTCGTCGTCTTGTTTGACGGTTATGATTTAGCAATTAACGGTGTGGCTTTACCGCTTTTAATGAAAGAGTGGGGCATGACGGCCGTTCAAGCGGGAATGTTAGCCAGTACTGCCTTAGCAGGCATGATGTTTGGTGCAATGTTATTTGGAATGCTGGCTGATAAAATTGGCCGTAAAAAAGTCATTATTATCTGTGTTACGTTGTTCAGTGGATTCACTTTTGCGGGTGGCTTCGCATCAAACCCGACTGAATTTGGTATTTTACGCTTTATTGCGGGTCTTGGAATTGGTGGTGTATTACCGAACTTGGTCGCTTTAACTTCGGAATATGCGCCGCAGAAGTTTCGTAGCACCTTGGTGACCGCGATGTTTAGTGGCTATGCGATGGGCGGGATTATGGCAGCACTGCTAGGTGTTGCGTTTACACCGACCTTCGGCTGGAAGATCATGTTTTTCATTGCTGGTATTCCATTACTATTTATTCCAATTTTATGGAAATTCTTACCTGAATCAGTCACTTTTTTAGTGAAAGACCAGCAAACAGAAAAGGCACGCAGCATTATTCAACGTCTGGTACCTGAAGAGACTGTAACTTCAGATACTGTTCTAGTGCTGAACGAAGCGAAAGTCCCTGATGCATCTGTCGCTGCCTTGTTTAAAAATGGCCGTGGTATGGGTACAGTTTTATTTTGGTGCTGCTTCTTCATGTGCTTATTGATGGTTTATGCCCTAGGAAGCTGGTTACCAAAACTGATGATGGCTGCGGGTTATTCGATGGGCAGCAGTTTAATGTTCCTCCTTTCCTTGAACATTGGTGCGGTGATTGGCACTGCTGGTGGTGGTGTGCTTGCGGATCGTTTCCACTTGAAACCTGTCATTATTAGCATGTTGACTGTCGGGGCATTTGCATTGGTGGGTTTAGGCTTTAATTCACCACAACCTGTAATTTATTTATTGGTTGCACTTGCAGGAGCTGCTTCAATCGGTTGTAGTATTTTACTATATAGCTATGTGGCGCAATATTATCCATTGGCTGTTCGTTCAACTGGGTTGGGTTGGGCATCAGGAATTGGCCGTGTGGGTGCAATCGTGGGTCCAATTGTCATTGGTGTATTGTTGGGCATGGAATTACCACATAAGTTGAATTTTATTGCTGTGGCAATTCCTGCGGTACTTGCTGCGATAGCAGTTTCTTTTATCCGTTTAAATAGTGCTGAAGAAGCAGTTAAAACTCAGGTGAAAGTTTCAAGTTCAATCAAAGCATCTTCTTAGTTAAATCTTAAATAAATAAAAGGCTCTCGTTGTGAGGGCCTTTATTTTTTTCAAAATAGATGTACCGTTGGATGGTATTTGATCGTGTTTGAAGGAGAGTGCTATGCTAAAGGCAGCTTTAAATAGGGCAGTACAATAACAATGATTAAGCAGCAGAAAAAACTCGAACCTGAGCAAAGTGAACGTTTATTCAACATCCTAGAACAGCGTTTTCAGCAGTACACTGAACGTCATATGCAAATTAGTTGGGCATTTGTCCGGGAAAAACTTTTGCAGTCTCCGGAAAAATTATACGCGTTACAACAAATGGAAATGAGTAGAGGTGAGCCTGATGTCGTGGTTTTACCGAATACACAAGATGTGTATTTTTTTGATTGTTCGATTGAGTCACCGAAGGGGCGACGGAGCATGTGTTATGACCGAGAGGCACTATTGAGTCGCAAGGATCATCCGCCTGAAAATACAGTGCTCGATTGGGTACAGGCGTATGGCTTAAGCTTAGTGACGGAACAACAGTATTATCTTTTACAGCAGATCTTTAATTTTGACTTGAAAACATCCAGTTGGGTTGAGACTCCAGCTGAATTACGTCAGCAAGGCGGGGCAATTTTTTGTGATCAGCGCTATGGTCGTACGTTTACCTATCATAATGGCGCTGCTTCGTACTATGCGAGTCGAGGATTTCGGACTTATATTCAGCTTTAACTGTGGAATAGAGATAAAAAGAAACCCCGACATCCTGTCGAGGTTTCTTTGTATTTCAGTGTTTAGATACAACTCCTGTCATATCTCACATCCTGATGCTCAAACTGATTATTGTTGTTTTAAGTTTGGGAAACGTCCTGTTTCCTGATGATTTAAATATACATGGCGGTGGCTGTTGTTCATACAGCATTTTAACCACGCTATTTGTAAGCCTAAGCTGACAAAAGTGAATGGCTTATAATTTTTGCTTAGTGCTTTAGATCAGCATCTTTTAAATAGTCTGATGAATGCTGGATTGATCTAGTGAAACTGATGATGTTCTACGCAATGACTGGCTTTGGTGGTTTCTCTTTTAAATATAGAGCATCACTGGTATCGCGCAGTTTTAAATACGACTGCACTGTAAGTACGGAACAGTATTAAAAAGTTGTATGCATGCATGTGATGTTCATCAGAAAGATGATCAATCTTTCCAGATGGAGTGAATATTTGAATAAAAATGTGAAAAGTAATGTTTTATGCAGGAGATTGATAGCTTTAGCGTCCTTTAGATTGATTTTTTCAGTAGGTTGAGTATCGATGCAGGATCTTGAAATTTTATGAAGGAAAATAGGCGCAATAAATCATTCCAAAAAGTTTGTTAATTTATAACTAATTTTGTACAATAAATAAGCTGATTAATTGAACGGTTGAATCAGCACACATTATAAAAATGGAATATTTGAAGTATAAATTACAGAATATTTTTATAAAAGTGAGTATTGTTGAACCATATAAAAGGGAAGTTTAATCGACACACTTTAACCAAGGTTTTGTGAAAACTCCTCTGTTTGTCATTTAGAACCTTGTACCCAAAAGGTCGAAGCTAAATCAAACACTCAAGATTAATATTAAATGGTTCTTTTTTGTTGCGAGATAACCAAATAAAAAGCAATTAAAAGGGACCTAGGTTTAGGTGTTTTATGTCAGGAACTCGTGAAAACTGGACATCACGATCTGGTTTTATTATTGCAGCTGTAGGTTCGGCTGTAGGTTTAGGTAATATTTGGCGTTTCCCTTATGTTGCTTATGAAAATGGTGGCGGCGCCTTTCTTATTCCTTATTTATTGGCGTTAATTACCGCGGGTTTACCACTGTTATTTTTAGATTATGCAACGGGACATCGTAGTTCGGGGTCACCACCTAAAGCCTATCGGGCTTTGTTTAAAGGCGGTGAAACGCTGGGTTGGTGGCAAGTCTGTGTGTGTATCATCATTGGTTTGTACTATGCCAGCGTACTGACGTGGGCGGGTAGCTATGTTTACTTCTCGATTGGTCAGACTTGGGGCAGTGACCCTGAAAGTTTCTTCTTTAATACCTACTTACAAACTTCGAAAGCAACAGGTTTCGATTTACAGTTTGTAAGCCATTTATTTTGGCCAATCGTAGGAATTTGGGCGCTGACCTTAATTATTCTGTTTGGCGGGGTTAAAAAAGGTGTTGAATTATCGAATAAGATTTTCATGCCTTTATTGTTCGTTTTATTTACCATTTTAGTAGTGCAATCACTTCGTTTACCAGGTGCCGCAGAAGGCTTAAATGCATTCTTTACGCCAAACTGGTCTGCGATGATGGACTATAAAGTGTGGCTGGCGGCGTATGGTCATACCTTCTTCTCGCTTTCTGTGGGTTTCGGGATCATGGTGACTTATGCATCTTACTTAAAGCCAAAGACCAATTTGACAGGCTCAGGTTTAATCGTTGGTTTTGCCAATGCTTCAACTGAAATCTTGGCGGGTATTGGTATTTTTGCTGCATTAGGCTTTATGGCGCATGCCGCAGGCAAAGAAGTTCAAGATGTGGTGAGTGGTGGTATCGGTTTGGCATTTATTGCTTTCCCGAAAATCATTTCAAGTCTTGGTGCAGGTGCTGATTTATTCGGTCTATTGTTCTTCTCATCATTATTTGTTGCCGGTATTTCTTCTATGGTTAGTATCTTGGAAGTGCCAATTGCAGCGATGCAGGATAAGTTAAAATGGAGCCGTAAAAAAGCAGTTACCATTATCGGTGGTGGTAGTGCACTGGTTTCAGTGATCTTATTCTCAAGTGTGAATGCGATTAAATTGGTAGATATCGTGGATCACTTTATCAATAACATTGGCATTGTGGGTGGCGCGCTTGTTTCTATTCTTTGTATTACTTGGTTTAAGCGTTCAGCATTGATTGAGTTGCGTGATCACGTAAACCGTATTTCCACAATTCAACTCGGTAAGGGTTGGGCATTTACCTTGACCGTTATTACTTCACTCGTGTTATTAACGACGTTGAGTATGACGTTATTTAATTTGGTGAAAAATGGTTACGATACCTATAGCATGAGTCTGCAAGGGCTATTTGGTTGGGGCAGTGTGATTTTCTGTGCCGTTATTGCAATCGTACTCAGCAAAGTTAAAGATCGCTAGGAGAAAAAAATGAATACTTCAGCAATCATAATGATGGTGATTTCAATGTTGTTTGTTTGGGGTGGACTTGTGTTGTCTATTCTGCACTTGATGAAAAATCCAGAAGAGCTCGATGATGTTCTAGAAGATGTGAAAGACCAGCATACGTTGTAATACTTGATTTAAAGTTTAGTAGCCCTGAAATAGGTATCTACTTATTAAAAAACGCTCGATGAACTTCATTGGGCGTTATTTTTTCTATGAGAGTGTATGAGTTAGTGTCATCAACAGTTTCGATAAGCCTTTTTTTGATGAGTTGATTTGGAGCTTAGTGTTCACGTCAATTTGGCTTGAAATAAATAAGAATTTAAATGACCAGAAAGCATAAAAAATATCCTGTACAAATTTTATCTAATAAATATGCAATCACAATAACAACTATGATACAAAATAGTATAGAATTGTGACACAGTTTGTACTTTTGCTGGCTAATTCATATGAAAATTAACAAAAAGAAATTTTCTGCTCTGTCGTTTTTATTTTTTTTTTCATTAGAAGCACATGCATTTCCACAACCGGGAAGCTATATTTCTAACGTTGCATCTGGGGACTATACCGATGAGATGGGGAATGTTTTATTGGTCAATTCCAATCCCGTGGCATTGGAAGTGCAAAAAACGTACTCACTGACTTTAGTACAAAATCAAAACCAATATGGTGTGGTCGGTGGGGCGGTGAATCTGCCACATGTCTTAACCAATACAGGTAATACGGCTGATCGATATACATTGGGCCTAGTACAAAGTAGCACGGATAATTTTGATTTAAGTAATGTGAAGGTCTATGCAGACCGCGATCAAAATGGTTTACCAGATAATACTGAAGACTTATTGGTAGGTTCAATTGAGCTCAATGCGGGTCAATCTTTAGCAGTTGTGATTGTGGGTAGTATCCCGACCAATGTTTCTTTTAATCAGCTCAGTAGTTTAGACCTCAAAGCTGTGAGCCAGCAAAATACGACACTTTCTGCACAAGTCACAGATACGATTCGCGTTGTCGATGATGCTGTGATTTCTCTCGTTAAAGCGCAAAGTACAAGTGAAGGCAATATTGGTGATTTGATTACCTATACTTTGACCTATCGAAATACAGGGACAGCAACACGTCGTGTCGTGCTGCAAGATGTGTTGGATGATTCTTTAGAATACGTATCTGGGTCGGCAGTTTGGAATCAGAATAGCACTGCACTCACCGATGCAAATGATACAGAAGGATCTGCGAATACAGGAATAGCCTATCAACTTAAACCTGATGGGAAGAGTCTAGAAGCCAGTATTACGGCTGTTGCACCACTCATATCAGGCACATTAGCTTTTAAAGCCAAAGTGAAACAAGGTGCGACCAATAAAATTCCAAACACGGCAGGTTTTGTACAATACGATACAGACAGCACCACGGTAAAACTGAGCAGTTTCTCCAATACCGTCATTTACAACTTGGCTGCTGTCTATGGGGTGGTTTTAAATAATAAATCCAGTTCAGCAACGAACCTTGGTAACCCGAATGGCAGTCCCGATAACCTAGTGGTTCAAGCCAGTTTGAAACCAGGGCAAGAAGTTTTCTTTAATAACTATGTTTGGAACATTGGTAATACCACAGATACTTATAATTTAAGTTATAGCTCAAACAATTTGCCTAGCTGTGCCAAAGTTAATTTTTACACGCAGGACGGAAAAACTTTACTTACGGATACCAATGGTGACGGTAAAGTCGACACAGGTTCGATTTCAAATGCGGCGGTAAAACAAATTCAGGTTGGAGTATCGGCCTCTACAGGCTGTAGCAGCAGTGTCAGCAATATCAATATTGATGTGGTTGCGACATCCATTGCTTCAAGTACAGTCTCTGACCCGATTCGTAACCAAATTACAGCTTTAACTGCTGCATCCAGCAGTAGTGATTTATATAATGCTGACCAATCGGGTTTAGGCGTGGGGATCGTGGATAACGCCGGTCAACCCTTACGTACGGTTAAAGTTACTTCGGGTAAAGCGGTTTTTCCTTTGGTGGCAAAGAATAATTCAACCCAAGCCAATAACTATAATTTGTATGCATCCTTTAGCGCGATTGATGTCGCCAATATTATGCCTACCACTAAAACAGGTTTTAGCGTCAAATTTTATGAAGGTGATGCCAGCTGTCAAACGGTGGGTAAGCAAATTACCAATACGGGAACCTTAGGTGCAGGAGCAAGCAAGGCATATTGTGCAGTGATTGATGTTGACGTAAGCCAACAGAATTTTACAGCGCCGATTTGGTTTGCGATTCAATCACCAGTTAATCAACCAGCGGACTCGATTAAGAACCAAATTGAAAGTAATGTCGCACGCTTACTCACCCTGACCAATGATCAGCAAGGTCAGGTAAGTGTGGGCGGCACGATTGTCTACGCGCATACTTTAAAGAATTTGGGCAATATGGCAGAAGGTGCAAACGCAGGTTCTCAAGTGAATTTGAAAATTGTACCACTTAGAAATGATGGCTTTGTTTATACCCTTTATTATGATGCAAATAAAAATGGTCAGATTGATAGTGCAGACCAAATTATTAGCGCAACAACCAGTTTAAATCAGCTTTTGGGTAGTGCGGGCTTATTGGCGCAGGCTGATATTCAACTTTTACTTAAAGTTCAGGCGGCCCCTTCTGCAACAGAAGGTGTGGTGAGTCAGGCGGATATCGTGGTTGAAGTTTCTGATTTTAATGGCATTCATTTAGATAACTTAAAAAATACAGATGTGACCACGGTTGCAACGGGGCATTTACAGTTAGTTAAAACACAAGCAGCGAATAGTAGTTGTACCACTACTAATTTAGCATCTTTGAGCTATTCCACCCAGTTGGTTTCAGTCAAGCCAAATCAATGTGTGGTGTATAAGCTGACACTTAAAAATGATGGTGGTTCAGTGGTGAAGAATGTGCAGTTTAATGATGTTGTTCCAGCTTATACCAGCCTAGTAGGAACACCTGTCATTGTTCCGTCAGGTACAAATTTATCTTCTGGTGACAAAGTTTCTGCTTTGGTGAGTAGTTTAGATCCAAGCCAAGAAGCCAATTTCTACTTTGTTATTCGTGTTAACCCTTAAGAGTAGGCTCGGAAAATGTTTGCAGAAAAGAAAATGATTCGAAATATGCGTATTGCCATGCTGAGCTTGTTGGGGGCAACAGCATCGACTTGGGTTTTTGCTGATACTCTGGTCATCAGTAACATGGCTGTGGGTGAATACAAAGAAGAAGGCTCTACCGTGGTTCAAGTGGCACGTTCCAACTTGGTTCAAACAACTGTTATTCCTCGGTATGAATTTCTTTTAAACAGTGATCGGACGGAATATGTGCGTCCAGGTCAGACGGTTTATTATCATCACGTTTTAACCAATACTGGGAATGAACGTGATCTTTATAATTTGGTGAGCAGTCAAGTTGCAGGTGACAGTTTTAGCCATAGTAATATTGAGATTTACTTGGATACCGATCGAAATGGTGTTCCAGACAATAATACTCCCATTAATCAATATAGTTTAAATGCTGGAGAGGCAGTTGCACTGATTATTAAAGCAGTCATCCCTTCAACAGCTACAGTGAATGGGCTAAGTCGGATTCGACTTACCGCAACTTCCATAAAATTACCAGCCACTCCTCTGAGTAATACAGATACATCACGAATCACAGATCAGGCAGCTTTAAACTTAACCAAGAGCTTTGATAAATCAACAGTGGTGAATGGGGATATCGCAACAGTCCGTTTAACTTATACCAATAATGGTAATAACAGTGGTGTAGTGAATATCAGCGACCTGTTGGATACCGCGCAGTTGACGTATGTGAAGGGGGGAGAAAATTGGAATGGACAAGCACTTAATTCTGATATAGCAGGTAGTGATCCAGTAGGAATCAATTATTACCTCGATACGGATGCTAAAACCATTCGTGCGCAAATCACCAATGTACCTGCCAACGCCCAAGGTTATATTGAGTTCCGTGTTCGTGTGACACGTACTGCACCCGGTGACATTCCAAACTTAGCCAATATGGACTATGACCATGACAGTTCGACTACCACGCCTAACTTAGTCACGCAGTCTAACACTGCTATGTTAAGCATTAAGCCGATTTATGGGGTGGTCATTAATGCTGATGCAAATAGTGTAAGTGGTAGTGATTTATTAGAAAAATTAGGGGCAAGTAGTGGTAGTACGGTTCTTTTTGAAAACTATGTGTGGAATACAGGAACGGTAGCAGATCGGTTCAATTTAACTTTTAACAGCCATAATTTACCGACAGGTAGTGTATTGGAATTCTATCGTGCAGATGGTGTTACACCATTATTTGATAGCAATAATGACGGTATTATCGATACGGGGACTATAGATGCGGGAACGAATAATAAACTTCCGATTATTGTGAAGGCTACATTCCCCGTCGATTATGTAGATACAGCCAATACCACTTATACCATTGTGCCTAAAGCACAGTCGATTTCAGACAGCAGTAAAACGGATACAGTACAAGATCGAACATCTTTGGTACAGGGTGTTGCTGCTCGTTCTGTAGATTTGATCAATAGTCCTGAAACTACAGCTAATGGTACGGGAAATGGCAATGTGTCGAGTGGGAGTTCGCCGTGGAAAACTTTAGCTGGGGTGAATAATCAAACGGTGGTGTTCCCACTCACTGTACGTCATACAGGTCAAGCGACGGTATATAGTTTTAGTGCCGATGCCGATAATAATTTTGCGACGGTTGCATTGCCTACTGAAATTAGTTCAGTTCGCTATTTTTCTACAACGACGGCAAATTGTTCAGTGCTTGGAGTGGAAATTGCTTCAACGCGACTGTTGAATAATGGCGAATCACAGCTCTATTGCGCTGTGGTCGAAATTCGGGCGGATGCCAAGACCACAACCCAACCGATTCCAATTTATTTTAAAGTGGCTTCGTCTAATTTGATGACCTCAGCGCCAAGTAATGGTTATGACGTTATTCAAAATGCAATTACGATTAACTCAAATGCGAGTCAAGGTGGGGTGAGTTTAGAACCTGATTTACGTGGGCAAATTGCACCAGGTGGCAGTATTGTGTATAGCCATATCTTAAAGCTGTGGGGAACGTCTGTATTGTCTGCAACGGATAATTTAAGCGTTGCCAATGATCGAACAGGTTTTACGACTACCCTTTATTATGATGCTAATAATGATGGGCAGTTAGATGCTTCTGATCCAATAATTCAGAATTTATCGATTGTGAATAGCTCTATTTTAAGCAGCAAAGCACCGATTCGTATCTTTAATAAAGTTGAGAATACTGCGTATAACACTGTTGGAATAGTGAATACTTCGATCATTAGCCTAAAAAATAGTGAGGGTACGATATTAGACACAGCGACAGACATTACAACCATCACTAGTGCACCAGTCCGTTTGAGCAAGTTACAAGCCAAAGATAATAATTGTGATGGCGTGGCAGATGGCACGTATACCTCAAACGTATTGCCAATTACACGTAATTCAGATGGGTCTGGGCAATGTGTTCTGTATCAATTGACCGTGAAGAATTTGGGTGCTTCGGCAATTGGTCGATTTAATTTTTATGACTATACACCTGAGGCGATGGTGATGAGTAAAGTGCCAAGTTGTACAACCTGTGAATTGGGTTCATTAACTGCACCAGCACTTGGACAGTCGGGTGCAATTAAAGGTTCAGTTGCGACAATAAAAAGCAATGAAAGTCATAGCTTAGAGTTTGGGGTGAAATATGTGGGGAATTAAGTTGAATTATGCTTTGCATACTATTCAGAAAAAAATATTTTCAGACTCGTTTACTAAGCATATATCTTATGTTGGACTTCTAAGTTTTATAGTGGGTATTTCACAGATTGTATTTGCTGTTCCGACTTTAGAAATCATGTCTTCTAGTGGTACTAATACAAGTAGTGCTTCATTGAACGACAAAACGAATACGTTTGTATTTAACCCAGCGAACCCTACAAATAACATTACACAGCCATATTTCCCTACGACAAAAGTTACTTATTCTATTTCGGATAATCCATATACTGGCTCGTCTATTGATGGCTATGGCCTTTTTTATAGTGCTAATTCTTTTGTTGCATTGAAAGATCAAGGTTTTCCAACAAATTATAGTGCGTATTCAAATACTTTTTCTTCAAATCGAAGTAATGTCGGAACTGGTATTGATTTAGCGGCGAACTATGGCGTGCGTTTTACCTCAACTTGGGACAAATTGGAAGGTAAATCTATTCGAACATCTGGATTAGGACACTATATGGGCGAAATTACCATGCGTTGGGATCGTCCAGTTACTAACCCTGTAATTAACATTTCTGGTTTAGGGGGACGGACATCTAGTAGTAATAATTGGTTTTATCCAGCTTATGGTGTTAGTGCGCAATTTAAACTGTTGTCAACTAATAATATTTCTCAAATGTATGAACTATCAGGAAGTAATTTCTCTGTAAGTAATTGGGAAATTAGAAATATGTCTAGTACCTTGGGTGCGTTGATTGATAATGGTGGTGCAAGTGGTAGTGTTCAGTTAATGACAAGTTCTGCTATTACTGAGCTTAAATTTGCAGTCTATATGCGCTCTGATTCTAGTTCTTCTGAGAGAATAAACCCTTCTATAAATTCAGGAGCTGATGCCTTTATATTCAGTGCCTCAAGTGTTGACTCTATGGTTGGAGACTTGGTTGTTTCTAAAACAAATAATACTACTCAGGTCTATTCTGGCGGAACGACGACTTATACCGTACGTGTAAGCAATAATGGTCCTGATACTTATACGGGAACATTGTTAAAGGATGTGGTTGGGACAGGATTAACCGCAACAGCTGTTGTCTGTAGTACCGTTCCCAATAATAAATGTACCACAGCACCCGATTTAACCAGCTTGGCTTCTATCGATACGGGAAGTTTGGCCTCTGGTGAATTTTACGAAATTTTAGTCACAGCACGTGTAGATGCTGTGGCAGGCAGTACAGTAACGAACACGGCTACGGTGGATGTGCCCACCTTGGGTTCATCTACAGGGGCAAGTTGTATAGCTTTAAATAGTGATGGTATTACTCGTTCGTTTAACCAAAGGACAGGCACTTGTACGACAGCAGACCAAGATACTGTGCTTGCCTCCGCTGATCTAGAAGTCTCAAAAACATCAGATAAAACAAGCTATGATGTAGGTGAGGTTGTTAAATATACGATAAAAGCATGGAATAATGGTGCAGCTGGAGTTACAGATGCGGTATTAGCTGATAATGTTCCAAATAATATTGCCAGTTTATATTGGTCATGTAAAAGTTATGGAACTGCTGTTTGCCCAAGTAGTGTAACCAATGGAAATGAAACAAATAGTCTAACAGCAACAGGATTAACATTACCTGCAAATGGCAAAGATGTTAATTATTTGGAATTTACAATAACCGGTTTAGCTTACAAAAGTGGTTCAGTAACGAATACGGCATCAGTAACGACGAGTACTTTTGAGAATAATTTAACCAATAACTCGTCATCGGTGGATATTATTATTAATTCAAATTCACCGATTACCAGCGGCAGCTCACAAAACCAATGCTTATCTGGTCAATCGGCTAATTTGGTTTCAGATACAACTTTTAAGGCATATTTAGTCGATAATGCGAGCAGTGCTTATGATAATGCTCTAAAAACGGCTGGAACTAGTCCGACTATCGTGCCAAATTCAGTCATGTATGGCACGGGCGCAAATGGTGCATTGCAGTTAAAAGGACGTTTAAATTGGTCAAATGGTAGTCCTAAAACAAGTACTAGTGGGGCAACTTTAAAAATTATGGTCGATGGCGTTGTCTACGCGATCCTCGTTACTCCAGCGAAAAGTTCAAATACTCGAGCTTCATTTACTGCATTTAATGGTGCTCAGGTTAGTACAACTGAATACGCAATCGGTTCGTATAGTACAGACCCAGTCACCATCAATTTTACAATTACCTTACCTACAACTGTCACTATGGCAAAAATAGTGCGTACGGAATTTCAAAATATTCGACCGGGTACAAATATCATTGGAGATGATATTGGTGTTGGGTTTAATGAATTAAATATGTGCTTAAAACCAACCTTTGAAATGAATAAAGTGTCTGAAAATGGCACAGATAGTTTCAACTTTAGTTCTTTTTCAAATTTGAGCAATGCCAATGCTGAAACCATTACTAGTGGGGAAGTGGTAACAACTGTTGTTGGTACGGCACAGTCTGTGCGCCTAAAAAATAGTGCATCACCTGTTGAGCAAGGTTCAACTGTAGCCTATGCAACCCCAAACACAGCGATTAGTTTTGCTGAATCGGCTTCAACTTTATATTCACTTAAGAGTGTGGAATGTATCGATAGCAATGCCGCTGTTTCAGGGAATAGCTTAGGTAATTTGGGAAGCTTAAGTGGACTGACTCAAACTATTCCAGCAGCAAATGTGAAATTTGCGTCTAAGTTTGTTTGTCGTGTGACCAACAGCAAAAATGCTGGCTATGTATTCTCTGGTCGAGTGTTTAATGACAATAGCGGAACGACCTCAGACACCTCTAAGGCTTATAACGCTGTTGTAGATACAGGTGAAGTGGGTATAGCAGGCAGTGTTATTGAATTGCAAGATTGTAGTAGCAAAGCCGTTTTGGCCTCTGCTACAAGCAATGCCAATGGTGAGTTTAAAATCCAAACATTACAAGATGTCTTTTCTGGACGCAGTAATGTCTGTCTCGTGCAACGGAACCTGACGGGGTTTGATTCAGTAAGTTCTGCAAAAGCAAGTAATGTCACAGCGACAGTAGATAGCACAAATGATCAGTTTACGATTCCAAAAGCAAATAATGTCACCAGTTATGAAGGCTTTTTATTTGGGGATGCTGAGTTGCAATTGATCTTAAGCCAAAATGGACAAAAAACCATTGTGGCTGGGGATGTAGTGGATTATCCGCATGAATTGATGGCTAAAAGTGTGATGAATGTGCTCAATGTAATGGAAAGCAAAGAACAGCAACCTGCAAATAATCAGCCTTGGCAGAGTTTAGTTTACGTGGACAGCAACTGTAATGCACAGTTAGATCAAGGTGAGAGTTTACTGACGAGTCGCACTATCAAAGCCAATGAAAAAGTCTGTTTGATTCAGCGAGTTGTTTCACCAACCACGGCACAAGGTGGTGATCGCTTTATTGCGAGTTTTAAAGTCAATGGAAAAGGAACTTATAGCACTGCCACAGCGAAAGAAAGTAATAGTGTGAATGACATTACGACGATTGGGACTGCAGGTTTAAACATCACTAAGTTGGTTCGAAAAACATCTACATGTCCTGCACCTAGCAATAATTCCACGCCATTTACTGTGTCAAACCAAGCTGCGAAAGGGGATTATTTGGAATATCAAATGACCTATACCAATAATTCAAACAAAAACTTAGTTGATGTTGTTTTAAAAGATAGTGTTCCCATTGGTACTGTATATGGAGCAATGTCGTGTACAGCTACAGGTTGTCAAACTGAAGCAAATGCAGGGCAGTTGAAATGGACAATTCCTGGTGTGTTGGCACCGAAACAAAAGGGGCAAGTGGGTTTCTGTGTACGCATTCCCGATTAGTTAATTTTTGATATGGCAAGCCCCTTCTGGGATCTACAGGAAGGGGCTTTTTATTGCTCATTTTTATAAAAGGGAGATGTAGTTTATTTATTTACTTGAAAAATATATTAAATAATAAGCGTGGGTTGAGTAATTTAAAGACAGTTATAGCGTCTATTTTGTTCAGATGGTTCTCTCAGAAAAATAACATTTAGGACTCTTACAGAGCATTAAAATTTTTACTAGCAGCTGTCATTTTTTGTATCTTTTACAAATGTTTCACTATGTAATTTGGTTTTAAAATAAAAATATAATAAATATCAGTAACTTGATTGTTATTTTTGATTTTTTGTATTCACTAAAAAAAACACAAGGTGAACTGGTTAACATTTTTTTTAAATAATGTATGGTTGTTTGTGTGATTTTTGTTTAACATTGCTTTGGAATTTGTTGCATTAATTTATAAAAAAGTGATTAGTGTCACAAAAATTTCGCATTGGTTCTCAGTGGATAAAATCATGTTAAACAAAAACTCTATGCTGAAAAAAATGACAATTAGTTTGATGTTTGTTGGGGTTGCTGCCAGTGCGATGGTGGCAACTGCAGCGACCAATAATGAGCCTGTCTCTGTTCAGCTTAAAGCGTTTAAAAAAGTTGTAGACAATAAGGGGAATGCACAATTTAAAGCTGCAGACTCAATTAAACCGCAGGATGTGATTGAGTATCGTGCGACTTATACCAACAACACGACAGGTAATATCAAAAGCTTAAAGGCGACATTACCTATTCCAGCAGATACTCAATATTTGGGTGCAAGTCTGCCTTCAGGTGCACTCGCGAGCACGGATGGTGTCAACTTTGCAGCAATGCCATTAAAGAAAAAAGTAGATGGCAAATTGGTCAATATTCCACTGAAAGAATACCGCGCTTTACAGTGGCAGATTGCAGAGTTACCAGCGAAAAAGTCTGTAACGGTTAGTGCACAAGCCAAAGTAAATACTTCAAACGATTAATTTCTAAATTTTACACACATCATTCCGATGGAGTCGGGGGACTTTCATGTCTATGAATTTGAAAACAACAAAGCGAAATAACCTTTATTTGTCAATTGCGACAGTCTTAGGTGGGTTTGCTTTCTTTGCTACAGGCACCACATATGCAGCTGCACCAGCTGCGGGCACGAACATTAGTAACATTGCAACAGCATCGTATGTGGATGGTACGTCGACTACACGTACAGTGACGTCGAATGAAGTCAAAACGACTGTTTTACAAGTGGGCAGCTTCACACTTGAGCAAGACCGTAGTGCGACTGCGAACCCGAATGGTGTGGTGACCCTATCACACGTCTTGACCAACACTGGTAATGGGACAGATGAGTTCACACTGAATTTAGCCAATGTAACAACTGGTGATGCATTTGATTTCTCAAACATTGCGATTTATTTAGATGCGAATAAAGACGGCGTGCCAGATAATAATACTAATTTGGCAGGTCAAAAAGTTACCCTAAATGCTGGTGAGTCTGTAGGTTTAGTGGTTGTGGGTACAACTGCATCAACAGCGAAAGCGGATGATTCGGGTCAGTTAACATTGTCTGCGGCAAGTGGCTATATTACTGTTCCAGCAGATAAAACAAAAACCAATACCGATACCGTTAAAATCGTAGGTGGCGCGGTGATTCAAGTCACTAAGTCAGCGAATGTCACTGCTGTAACTCGTGGCGATACAGTGACTTATGAGTTGACCTATAAAAACACAGGTAATGCCGACGCAACTAATTTAACCATTGAAGATATCCTGCCAGCAGGTGTGACTTACGTTGATGAATCGGCACGTTGGAGTGGTCAGACTGCTCCATTGACAGATGACGCGAATGATGAAACTGCTGCGAAATACAAGTATGACCGTGGTATATTAACGTTAGTATTGGCATCAGTGCCACGTAATAGCACCGGCAAGTTAACGTTCCAAGTCACAGTCAACGCAAGCGCACCAGCGGGTAAAATTACTAACATCGCAACATTTGACCCAGATGGTCCAGGTAAAGAAAGTCCTCAACCTACTAACCCGTATGATGTCACAGTTCAGTCGACTTATATTGGTACGATCAATGATAATAAAACAGATACCTATTCGGATACACAAAAAGATATAAGTGTTTCTACTAAGGATGACTTGATCACAACAACAGCGGTTCAAGGTTCACCGATCTTATTTGGTGCGTCAAGCTTAACTGAAGATATCTGGATTCATAACTTAGGTAATGTGACTGAGACATATAATATTGAAGTCGACAAATCTAAGCTACCACCAGGTTCTATCGTTGAATTGTTAAAGTCAGATGGTAATACACCATTAACGGATACCAATGGTGATGCAAGTGTAGATAGTGGTCCATTGGTATCTGGTGGTCATCTTGAAATTTCGGCGCGTATTACTTTACCAAGTGGTTATACAGGCCCTACGCCATTTGTCGCATTGGACACAATTTTAACCATTACACCAGTACATGGCACTCTACCCGATAAGATTACTTTACGTATTACTGACATCACTGCTTCTAAAGTCGATTTGAGTAATGGTAAGGGTAATAAAGACTATTTAGAAGATACCCCACTGACAGGTGAAGGTGCATATGTTGCAGGTAATATTGTAACGACAGTAACGACCAAACCTGGTGTTGCAGGAACATTCCCGATTGCTGTGACCAATGGTGGTTCAACTGCAGACAACTATAACTTTGGTACAGATCAACCATTACCATCTGGTTGGACTGTCGAATACTTTGTTGCTGATTCAGCTGGTGTATGTTCTTCAACTAAAGTGACCAATACAGGCGCAATTCAGCCAAATGCGACGGCTTACTTCTGTGCCAAAGTGACACCTTCAGCAAATGCAACACCTGCAAATAGCCAAGATATTGTCTTCACGATTAACTCTCCTGCAACGGGCTTAACCGACAAGATGAAAGATCGTCTTGTTGTAGAAGCTGTGCGTGGACTGTCGTTCTTAGCTGATCAACAAGGTCAGGTCGCTCCAGGCGGTACTATTGTTTATAAGCATACTTTGACCAACAACGGTAACGTTGTAGAAGGTGTGTCTGGCGGTAGTACGCTTCCTTTTGCAATTACGCATGATCCATCCACATCTGGTTTTGTGACGTCTGTTTATGTAGACAAGAACAATGACGGTATTGCGGACTCAACTGAACTAGTTACTGGAAATGATCTAACAGCTTGGTTAGAAAAAACGGGTGGAACAACATCTGCGTTTGATGGACTTTCTCCAAATGAAAGCGTCAGTATTTTGGTGAAGGTTGAAGCGCCAAGTAATGCAACTGCGGGTCAGGCCGATCTATCTATTGTAACCATCACTCCGACAGGTGAGTTGAACAGTATTGCTGCCCCAGATGCTGTCACTGTAACTGATAAAACTACAGTGAACATTGGTCAAGTCCGTTTGGAAAAATTACAAGCGCTAGACGCTGATTGTAATGGCGCTGAAGAAGGCAATTTCGGAACATCGACGCTTCAAGCAAAACCTGGTGCTTGTATCATTTACCAAATTAAGGCGGTGAATGATGGTAACCAAGCGGTAACTAAAGTTGTGATTACAGATGCGGTACCAAGTTATACCACTTTAGGGTCAACACCAGCAGCTGCTTTAGATCCTGTATCAAAAGGTTCAGTGTCAAATACAGCAAACAACTTGAAGTCAACTGAGTTTGCTTTAGCACCTTCTGAAACGGTCACAATGAAGTTCAGTGTTAAGGTCGATGGACAATAATTAAGTCATAACATTAATAACTATTTTTGTGGATAGGCATTGTCAAAATGCCTATCCCTTAACCTTGTTTTACTTGGTATTGGGGTATTTTCGTGATTAAACGAGTTCAGCCGCTATATAATCATAAGATCAAGCTCATTTTCTCAAGCTTAGCAACCGCTATGGCTTTGGTAAATCATGCTTATGCTGTGATGCCTGCTGCTGGGCAAAATATCACCAATACTGCGTATGCAAGTTTTGTACAAAAGGACGGTTTGATTGGTCAGGCCGTTTCTAATACTGTTCAAGTGACGATTAATCCCCAATATGTCATTAGTCTGACTTCACCAGCTCGTCAGGAAATCAATGCCGGTGCAAAAGTTATTTGGTTAAACACTTTAACTAATCACAGTAATACACAAGCCGATATTTCAATTGATAAAAATTCGGTTCCAGAATTATCCAATATAAAAATTTATGTCGACAGTAATCAAAATGGTGAGTTTGATCGTTCAGACTTATTGGTGACAGGACATTTGAGTTTAGAAAGCGGTCAAAAAGTTGACCTATGGGTCATCGCTGATTCATCGAGCTCTTTGAATGATAGTCAACAAGTTGATTTACCACTGCGTGCATATGTTATTCAAGATCCAACAGCTATTGCAGATGCTGTTAACGGCTTAATTAGTTTTTTACCTCAGTTAACAGCAACTAAAGCAGTCGATAAAAGTAGTTTCGAACCAAAAGCGAGCCAATCTTACGATTTAACCTACACTTTAAGTATTAAAAACACCTCTACGCGCAACTCGGGTACTAAGCCGATTGAGGTCGATGGACAAACCATTAATGCTGTGGTGTTATTGGACGAGTTACCAGCCAACACCACGTTTAAATCAGCAAAAGCAAATAACACAAAAGCTTTGGTGTTATATCCATTAGGTCAAGATAAATTTACCCAGCAGATCCCGAACGATAAATCACTCATCAATACTTTAGTGGTGGCTTATCCGCAAGCGCTAGCAGCCAATGCGACTGAAACGGTCGAACTGGTTGTGACGATGAATTCTAATATTAGTCGTACATCGATTTCGAACATCTTTAGTGTTGAGCATGGCCTAGTCTCAAGTATTAAAAAGACTCTGTCGAATGAAGTGGTCACCACAGTGGGTGGAAGCTCTTCCATCACCAATAACAGCAAAGATTATTCTAATATTTTAGCGACTGGCAGTTTAACTAAGCCGTTGTATATTGCTGCAAATAGTGCCATGTGTAATGCCACGCGCAGCAGTGTAGACAAAGTTAAAATCAAAGTTCAATCGACGAAAACTGGTGATATTGAATATGTACAGGGTGTTGAAACAGGCATCAACACAGGCGTATTCCGGTTTTCATTACCTACTCAGGAGTCTGCGACAGCACAGCAGAATGATCAAATTCTACAAACGGTTAAGCGCGATCAAGTGGTTGTTAGCTTAACGGATTGCTTGGATGAAAATGGTAACTCCACAACCAGTATCAGTGATGTAGATACCAATGTACTCATTGATCCATATGGTGTTGTTTTTGATGCCAAAACCAATCAACCTGTTGCGGGTGCAACCGTTACTTTATTGGATGCGAATGGCAAGCCTGCTGAAAATGTTGCTTATAAACTAGATGAAACCACAGGGGACAAAGTTGCTATTCCTGCAAAGCAGGTAACCAATAGTGATGGTGAGTTTATTTACCCTTATATTGAAAATGGTACCTATAGCTTATATATCGACACCTCAACGATTGCGGGTGGAACCCGCTATAAATTTACCAGTGACAAAACCATTTATAATAATTTTGATCAGCGTGTGGTCGATGCATCATGGTCTTATGGCGGAAACTTCACTTTAAAAACAGGTGATGCTGCACTCAATATTGATATCCCAATCGACCCAATTGATATTGTGACGCCAATTAATGACAAGTTGGTCATTAAAAAAGAAGTGGTGGGCGATAAAACAGCTGAGATTGGTGACTTTAAAGATTATATGGTGACGGTTGCCAATATGGGTGACTCAACACTGTATGACGTCAATATGAAAGATACTTTGCCACGTGGCTTTGTGTATGTATCAGGCACTACGCGTGTCAATGGTCAAAAGAGTAATGACCCACAGGGTGGTAAAGGTCCTTATTTAACTTTAGGTTTAGGGACACTGACACCGAAACAAGAAGCGAAAGTTCAATACCGTGTGTATGTCGGGCCAAATGCTTTAAGTGGCGATGGGATTAACCGTGTTTATGCACAGGATAATAAAAATACGACTTCAAATGAAGCACAAGCGGCAGTCAAAGTGACACCAGGGGTATTTAGTCCAGATGGTTTCGTGGTGGGTAAAGTATTTACTGACTGTAACCGTAATGGGGTGCAAGATGCGGGCGAGCTTGGTGTTCCAGGTGTTCGTATTTATATGGAAGATGGTAACTTTGTGGTCACTGACCGTGAAGGGAAATATAACTTCTATGGCATTAAACCAATTACCCATGTCCTGAAAGTCGACAATACCACTTTACCGAATAATGCTGAGTTGGTACTGATCAGTAACCGTCAAGCGGGTGATCCAGCTAGCCGATTTGTGGACCTAAAACGCGGTGAATTGCATCGTGCCGATTTCGCGATTGCAGATACCGCAGGCGAATGTAGTCAGGCGTTGGCAACACAAATTGAAGCGCGCCGTAGCAAAATTGATGCACAACTTGATGCACTTGAGCAAACCTTACGCCAAGATTTAAACGTAGATGCACAGAGCAGTTATGTGACTGATGTTCAAGGTCAGCCTGCAAGTGGTTGTATTAGTGCTTCAGGGGCCTCGGCAAACTGTAATATTGAATATAAAAAAGAGCAGATTAAAGACGTTAAAACGGTTCAAGTTGAACCTGTTAAAACACCAACGATTTTAGATTTAGAGCAAGAACTACAACGTTCTGAGTCGAACCAACTTGCAATTTTGAATTTAAATGAACAGCAAGTGCTACCTGCTCAACAAGCAACCATTCAGGTGAAGGGTGCTTTAGGAACTGACATCCGTTTATTTGTGAATGACGAGCAAATTTCGGAAAAACGTATTGGTAAAAAAGCAGCTTATCAAGAGCATGGAGTTGCTGGTTTAGACTTTATTGGTGTGCCGCTGCTTGCAGGCAAAAACACAGTTGCAGTTCGCCAGTACGACAGCTTTGGCAATTTACGTGACCAACAGCAAGTGACAGTAATCGCACCAGATGCAATGAGTCAACTGGCTGCACAGCCTGTAGAACAAGTGGTTTATGCCAATGGCAAAGACGTTTATCAAGTTGTTGTTAAGGTGCTTGACCGCAATGGCACGGCTGTTGCAACACGTACCCCAATTACGATAGAAACATCGGTGGGAACGGTTCAACTCAAAGATTTAGATCCAGATAAACCGGGTATTCAAGTTTTTGCTGAAGGTGGCTCACTGGTTATCCCAGTTCTTGCGCCATTAGAAGCGGGTTCAGGTGTACTGCGTATTCGTAGTGGTATTTATGAGCAGACAGTTCCTGTTCGCTTTTTAGCAGAATTACGCCCAATGTTGGTTGCGGGGATTATCGAAGGTTCATTTGCATTGAACAAATTCGACCCAAAAAATTTATCGCAAAGCTCAACACAAGATGGCTTCGAAGAAGAACTGAATGATTTATCCAGTTCAGGGGATGGTGAAACCACCATTCGTGGTCGTGCGGCTTTATTCTTGAAAGGGAAGGTGCGCGGAGATTACTTACTGACTTTGGCTTATGACTCGAGCAAAGAAAATAATCAGCGCCTATTCCGTGATATCCGTCCAGATGAATATTACCCCGTGTATGGCGATGCATCAGCGAAAGGCTTCGATGCACAATCCACCAGTAAACTTTATGTCCGTGTGGATAAAGGCCGTTCTTATGCCATGTATGGGGACTATGTTACACGTACAGAAAATGACGAAGGGCTTTCACTGGGTCAATACAGCCGTTCATTGACAGGCCTGAAGTCAACTGTTGAAGGGAATCATTACCAAGTTTCGGGCTTCGCAGCACGAACCAATGCAACGCAAATCGTGAATGAATTACGTGCAATGGGGGTTTCTGGTCCATATTCTCTAGGTATTGATACCGACGATATTTTAGAAAATAGTGAAAAGGTGGAAGTGATTGTTCGTGATCGTAACAATCCAGGTTTGATTATTGCACAGCGTACTTTAAATCGCTTCAGCGACTATCAAGTAGATACCTATACCAACAGTATTTATCTGACCTCACCGTTAAGCAGTATTGATGAAAACCTGAATCCTGTTTATCTACGGATTACTGTAGAGTCGGATCAAGGGGGGCAGGAATATACCGTTGCTGGCGTGAATGGCCGTTATAAACTCAATGACAAAGTGACGGTGGGTGGCTCTTATATTCAAAATGATGATCCTATGGATCAAGAGAAAATTGCCAGTGCCAATACCGTCATTCATTGGAATGATAAGACCAAACTGATTGCGGAATATGCATATTCTGACCACGATGCCCTAAACATTGACCAATTGACAGATGTGAATGCGTCAAATAGTACAGACACATCTGGTGATGGCACAGCGGCACGCGTTGAATTGGAATACAAAAATGACAAGGTCGATTTACGTGCTTACCATCAACAAGCAGATGAAGGTTTCCGTAATGCAGCGTCTTCAATCAGTTCAGGGCGCAAAGAAAGTGCAGTCAAACTTAATGCACGTTTAGATCAGTTTGGTATTTTACGTGTTGAAGCGGTAAGAACTGAAGATAGTGTGAATGAAGGTGTTCGCCATGGCGTGAGCGCTTCGATTGAGAAAGCGATTAATCGTATTGTAAGTTTAGAGCTGGGTGCACGTTATTATAATGAGTCAGCCAATGCAGCCAGTGCTTCAACCCAAAATGTTGAAACGCCATATGACGGTACCACTGTGCGCGCTAAATTAAAAACAGCACTCCCTTTTGATGGTTCAAGTGCTTTCCTAGAATATGAGCAAGACATCGCGGATAGTGACCGCCGTGTATTTGCTGTAGGTGGTGATGCACAAGTTTATAAAAATATTCATGCCTATGCGCGCCATGAGTTCATTTCAAGTATAGGCGGATTATACGAGCTCAATGACACGCAAAAACGTAATACCACCGTTTTTGGTTTAGACAGTGAATATATGCGTGATGGCTCTGTGTTTAGTGAATATCGTGTACGTGATGGTATGAGCGCACGTGAAGCTGAAGCCGCGATGGGTGTGCGTAATCGTTGGCAGCTTAAAGAAGGGCTATTCTTTAATACCAGTTTTGAAAAAGTAAAAGTCTTTGAAGGTGAAAATAAAGATTCACTAGAGTCTACCGCTGCGACTTTGGGCTTTGAACACCTTTCCAATCCACGCTGGAAAAATGTGGCACGTATAGAAGGGCGTTGGTCTAATCAAAGTGATAGCTATTTAAATACTTTAGGTACCGCGTACAAGTATTCAGACGAAGTGACCTTATTGGCTAAAAATGTCTTGAATATTACCGACAATAAGTCTGCAGATTCTGGCGATCGCGTGATTGACCGTGTTCAGGTCGGTGCTGCATATCGTGATTTGGCAACCAATCGTTTTGACTCATTGAGCAAAATTGAATATCGCTACGAGAAAAATGAAACAACGCTGAATGATCCATATGAGCGCAATGTTTATATTATGTCTCATCATATGAATTATCATCCAACACGTTCGGTGCATGTATCTGGGCAATATGCGGTTAAATATTTGGATGAAACTTATGATCTACTGCAAACCAGTGGTATGACTCAAATGCTCAACAGTCGTTTTATGTACGACATTAATGAGCGTTGGGATGCAGGAGTGAATGCTGGCGTGATGTGGAACAGTGTTTCGGATGGAACCAAGTTGATGGCAGGGGTTGAAGTGGGTTATCTACTAGCGTCGAACCTTTGGGTTTCAGGTGGATATAACTTTGTGGGCTATCAAGATAAAGATCTGATTGATAGTGATACAACGATGGATGGAGCATATTTCCGTTTCCGCTTCAAATTTGACGAAAACTTATTTAACAAAAATAAGCCTTCAGTCAATAAAGCCTTGGAGCCTAAATAATGTTGAAACACCATGCTAAACATGTGTTGTGGCTTCTAGCTTTGGGTACTGTGGTGGCGCATGCTGCAGAGGTCCCTGTCAGCTCAAATTATCCAGTTTCGCAGCAGCAGGTGCATGAGCAATTGCACACTGCAATTGAGCAAGCGATGGACGTACGAGACAAGTACCAGTTAGAAAAAGCACGAACATGGCTGAGTTATGCTGACCATGAATATAGTGAAAAAGCGAAGCGTCAAAATATTGATCTGATCTATCAGCAGGTTTTAGAGATTGTATATGCAGATCAGCGTGCAACGTTAAGTGTAGAAACAGCAATGCTAGCGTTTTCCCAACTGATGCGCCGTGATTTATGGACGCGTGCCGCAACCCTAAAAACACAGACTGGGTTTCAATGTGCCTATAAAGAACTTGCACAAGCTGAAGTGAATTTGGTTTGGGCAGCTGCTGAGTACCGTGAATTAGGTTGGCATCATTCGCGTGAGATTTTTGCTTCAGCAGAACGTTTGATGGATCAAGCCACTTATTTATCTGAAAACTGTGGCACACTTTAACTTAACGCAGTTCGCTTTTTAGAAAAATTGCAGCAACTGCAATCAGTACACACATGAAAAAAGGAGCCTTTCAGCTCCTTTTATTTTTAAATCTTTTCAATGCGACAATAATAAAAACCATCGCCACGCCCTACTTGTGGGAGTAGTTGGCGACCATAAATCTGCTCAATACCCCAATCGGCATCAATTTTAATTTCTTTCGCATCCGTATGTTCAGCAAAGAAGTCGACCATTTGCTGTTCATTTTCGGCTTTCAAAATCGAGCAGGTGATGTATAACAATGTGCCGCCCACTTTGAGCTGTTGCCACATATTTTCAAGAATCTGCTTTTGCAGCTGTACCGTTTTGGCAATATCCCCTGACTGACGCAGCAAACGGATATCGGGATGGCGACGGATCACCCCAATGGCAGAGCAAGGTGCATCCAGTACGATACAATCTGCAAGCTCAGGCGATGTCCATTTCACCGCATCTGCCGAGATAATGTCGACATACTTTTCATTTAAAGCCAAACGCTCTAAGTTTTCAGAGACACGTTTTAAGCGCTTTTCATCTTGGTCGAGTGCAATCAGTTTTTTCGGCTGATACATCTCTAAAATATGCGCTGTCTTGCCGCCAGGTGCTGCACAAGCATCAATTACAAATTTGCCATTCAAGTCGGGTAACAAAGTTGCACAGAGTTGGGCATGTTCATCTTGGACTGAAAAGCCACCCACCTCAAAACCCGGCAGGCTTGGGATATGAAGACTGTCATCCAGCACAATGCCAACATTTGAAAGTTCACAGGCATGGGCTTCAATGCCTTCATCTTCTAAAATTTCAAGATATTCGTCACGGCTGACTTGTAAGGTGTTCACTCTTAAGGTTAAGGGTGCAACTTGTTTCAGCTCATAGCTGATTTCAGCCAGTTGCTCGCCCCAGTCCTTTTTCAAACGTTTGGATAACCAACTTGGCAGATTCGAGGCTTGCTCGAGCACATCGTAGAATTGTTCTGTTTCACGTGTTGCACGGCGTAAAATGGCATTCACCACACCACTTAAGCTTTCCATCCCCAATTGTTTGGCTGCTTCTACCGTTTCAGAAATTGCGGCATGCGCTGCAACGCGGGTACACAGCAATTGGTATAAACCCACATATAAACAAGTTTCAACGACTTGGTTTTCCAGTGGCTTAGTCAACAACGGTAAAGTCACTTGTTTAAGCGCATGCCATTGGCGTAAGCAACCAAGAACTAACTCATGGTACAAGGCACGGTCTTTGTCAGACACAATCGCCATGTGTTGCTGAAGCACAGATGCCAGTGATTGACCATTTTGGACAGCCAATAACGTTTTAACAACCTGAGCACGTAAGTTTAGGGTCTTACCTGAGGCGTGGGGAGATTGTTTCATTATAAAATTTGTCCAATATTCAGTTTTTGGGTTTGTAAAATTTGTACGGCATTTAGGGGTTTACCACCCGGCCATTGCAGAGAGCTTAAACACACCGCATGTTCATCGCCACAAGCGACATGAACACCTTGTTTATCGATGGCTAAAATGGTCCCTGCAGCTTGAGCTTGGGCATTTTCTTGAGACAACATCGAACCCCAAACGCGCAGATTATTGCTTTCATCCAGTGCGATAAATGCGACAGGCCATGGGTTAAATGCGCGAATATTACGGTCAATTTGCACCGCTGTTGAAGTCCAATCAATTTGCGCTTCAGCCTTAGAGAGTTTGTGTGCATAGACTGTCAAAGCTTCATCTTGCACTTCGCGGTTGTCTAAATAGTGCTGCAATGTGCTTTCAGAGGCTAACACTTTGACCGTCGCTTCAGCCCCTTGTTGTGCCAATTTGTCATGCAAGCTTGCAGAGGTATCTGTAGCTTCAATCGGGCAGTAGGTTTTATACATCATATCGCCCGTATCCAAACCTGCGGCCATTTTCATAATGGTGACCCCAGTTTCGGTATCTCCAGTAGAAATTGCGCGTTGAATAGGTGCTGCACCCCGCCAGCGTGGCAACAGCGAACCGTGAATGTTTAAACAGCCATATTTAGGCGTATCCAAAACCACTTGAGGCAAAATCAGGCCATAAGCCGCCACCACCATGACATCTGCATTTAAGGCTTTCAATTCAGCCTGAGCCGCTAAGCCTTCTTCAGTTGAAGACTTAAAATGCAGCGGTTGATAGACAGGAATATCATGTGCTAAAGCCAACTGCTTCACGGCTGAAGCGGTAAGTTTCTGCCCACGACCTGCTTTACGGTCAGGTTGCGTATAGACGGCTACAATTTCGTGTTCTGTTTTTAGGAGAGCGTCTAATGCCACAGCCGCAAATTCGGGCGTGCCTGCAAAGATGATTTTCAAGAAATACTCGGAAAAAAGGAGAAGATTAAAACAATTATAGCAAAACTCGAGCAGCTACAGATTTATCCTGCATAAAAAGCCGATAGAGTAGTTCTAACTAGATGATGTGCGAGAGTTTTATTCAAAAAATAGCGGAAGGATCCTTGATAGCATATCGCTCAAAATTTGTATTTCATATAAATAAAACTCATGCAAAATTTAAAAATTATTCATAGAAGTTTTGCATTGCAAGGTGAGTGAACGGGTTATAGTAGTTTCCATATGCAATTGAATGTCAGCTCATCGGTTAAAATGTAGCGTGCAAACATACTGCCTTCGATAATTTAGGTCGAGATGCCTAAAAACGAGATTTACGCAGAATGCGAATATGTTATGTTTAAATTTTTGACAGTTTGACACTCTCAGAACTCAGATTTTAGCCAGAGTGAATGTGGACATTCATCTCAAGCACAACTATGTTGGAAAAGTACAATGCCTGACTATCGTTCAAAAACATCAACACACGGAAGAAACATGGCGGGTGCGCGTGGCTTATGGCGCGCAACGGGGATGAAAGATGAAGACTTTGGTAAGCCGATTATTGCGGTAGTCAACTCATTCACTCAATTTGTACCGGGTCACGTTCATTTAAAAGACTTAGGTCAACTTGTGGCACGTCAAATTGAGGCGGCAGGCGGCGTAGCTAAAGAGTTTAATACCATTGCCGTTGATGATGGTATTGCGATGGGCCACGATGGCATGCTGTATTCATTGCCTTCACGTGACTTGATTGCGGACTCGGTGGAATACATGGTTAATGCACACTGTGCTGATGCGATGGTGTGTATTTCAAACTGTGACAAAATTACCCCGGGCATGTTGATGGCATCTATGCGTCTGAATATTCCTGTGGTATTTGTGTCTGGTGGGCCGATGGAAGCGGGTAAAGTGAAAATCCGTGGCAATGAACACGCGATTGACCTGGTTGATGCCATGATCGTCGCAGCAGATGACAGCTTCACTGATGAAGAAGTGGCTGAATACGAACGTTCAGCTTGTCCAACCTGTGGTTCATGTTCAGGCATGTTTACTGCAAATTCAATGAACTGTTTAACCGAAGCTTTGGGCCTATCGCTTCCGGGCAATGGTTCAACTTTAGCAACCCATGCCAATCGTAAAAAATTATTCGAAAAAGCGGGTCAATTGATCGTTGAAATTACCAAACGCCATTACGAACAAAACGATTACAGCTTGTTGCCGCGTTCAATTGCCACCAAAGCAGCCTTTGAAAATGCCATGACGCTTGATATTTCAATGGGCGGTTCAACCAATACCGTTTTACACTTGTTGGCAGCGGCGCATGAAGCAGAAGTTGACTTTACCATGACCGACATTGACCGTTTGTCACGTAAAGTGCCTGTGCTGTGTAAAGTTGCCCCTGCAAAGCAAGATGTGCACATGGAAGATGTCCATCGTGCGGGTGGTATCATGTCGATCTTGGGTGAATTAGACCGTGCAGGCTTGTTAGATACGTCTGTGCCGACCGTGCATGAAAAAACCTTAAAAGATGCTTTGGATAAGTGGGATATCATCCGTACTGAAGATGAAGACGTTTATCAATTCTTTCGTTCAGCACCGGGCGGTGTACCAACGCAAACCGCATTTTCACAAGACCGTTACTACTCTCGTTTAGATGGTGACCGTGACAATGGCGTGATTCGTAATGCTGCACATGCCTTCTCTCAAGATGGTGGTTTGGCTGTCCTGTACGGCAACATCGCACTTGAAGGCTGTATTGTGAAAACAGCGGGTGTGGATGATTCCATCTTAAAATTCAACGGCACGGCCCGTGTTTTTGAAAGCCAAGATGCTGCAGTAGAGGCGATTCTAGGTGGAAAAATCACTGCTGGCGATGTGGTGGTGATTCGTTACGAAGGTCCGCGTGGTGGTCCGGGTATGCAAGAAATGTTGTATCCAACCAGTTACTTAAAATCGAAAGGCCTTGGTAAAGACTGTGCTTTACTCACCGATGGTCGTTTCTCGGGCGGTTCATCAGGTCTGTCTATTGGTCACGTGTCTCCTGAAGCGGCTGAAGGTGGTGCGATTGGTTTGGTGGAAGATGGCGACCGTATCGAAATCGATATTCCAAACCGTAGTATTCACTTAGCGGTGGATGAAGCAACCATGGCTGCGCGCCGCGAAGTGCAAGAAGCCAAAGGTTGGCAACCTGCTGAACAGCGTCCGCGTAAAGTCTCTAAAGCCTTAAAAGCCTATGCGATGCATACTACCAGTGCCTCGAAAGGTGCGGTACGTGACATTTAATCGCTAGTCTTTGACGGATGAAAAAGAGCACTCCATTTGGGGTGCTTTTTATTTAAAAGTCATTGGTTCAGCACAATGGAGTCTTAAATAGGTTTCTCAAATTGCAGTTGATAACCTTCGGTTCGACCTACTTTTGTTTTAGCAAAAGTAGGTCGAACGCCTTTTTTTCCTGCCATACAGTGAAACAGCGACATCCATGTCGCTTCATCATGCGACCTGATTTGGGTAGAACCACAATAAATGGCTTCATGTAATACCCAGTGAGTCGCTTTCATGTCTAGCTTGCTTTCTATACAATAAAAACAGCAAAAATTGCCAAGACTGTAGAGTAATACGCAGCCATCGCTAAGGACAAATACAATGAGTAAAGACAATATCCGCGAACATTCAGCTCCTGTTTATGAAGGCATTGAAAATGCACCCGCACGTTCCATGATGCGTGCCACAGGCTTTAAAGATTCAGACTTTACCCGTCCCTTTGTTGGTATTGCGTCTACTTGGGCCAATGTCACGCCGTGTAATATGCACATCGATGGTTTGGCACGTGAGGCTGAAAAAGGGGTTAATCAAGCTGGCGGTAAAGGCATTATTTTTAATACCATTACCATTTCTGACGGGATCTCGAACGGCACCGAAGGGATGAAATACTCGTTGCTTTCTCGTGAAATTATTGCCGATTCGATAGAAGCCGTGGTGGGCTGTCAGGCCTATGATGGGGTGATTGCGATCGGTGGTTGTGACAAAAATATGCCGGGTTGTATCATGGGCTTAGCCCGTTTAAACCGTCCAGGTTTGTTTGTTTATGGCGGGACCATTAAGCCGGGCGCAGGGCATACCGACATGATTTCTGTCTTTGAAGCTGTGGGTCAGCACGCCAAAGGTGAAATCAGTGCCATTCAAGTCAAACAGATTGAAGAAGTGGCGTTGCCAGGGCCAGGATCATGTGGCGGTATGTACACTGCAAACTCAATGGCTTCTGCGATTGAAGCCTTGGGCATGAGTTTACCAGGCTCCTCTGCACAAGAAGCAGTTTCGGATGACAAGCGGATCGACTGTCAAAAAGCAGGTGAAGCGGTAATGAATTTGCTGCGCTTAGACTTGAAACCACGCGATATTATGACCAAAGCCGCATTTGAAAACTCAATTAAAGTGCTGATTGCCTTGGGTGGTTCAACGAATGGCGTGCTGCACTTACTGGCGATGGCACATACCGCTGGGGTTGAACTGAGTTTGGATGATTTTGTCCGTATCGGCCAAGATATTCCCGTGGTGGCCGATGTGCGTCCATCTGGCAAATATTTGATGTCTGAGCTGATTGCGATTGGGGGCATTCAACCGCTGATGAAGCGTATGCTGGATGCTGGCATGCTCGATGGTTCATGTTTAACCGTAACTGGAAAGACCTTGGCGGAAAATTTGGCTGAGGTGGAAGACTATCCAGAAGGTCAGCAGATTATTTTACCGTTCGACGCGCCAATTAAAAAAGACTCTCACTTGGTGGTGCTTAAAGGTAACCTGTCTCCAACAGGTGCTGTGGCTAAAATTACCGGTAAAGAAGGCCTGTACTTTGAAGGGCCAGCACGTGTCTTTGAAGGTGAAATTGGCGCAATGCGTGGCATTTTAGATGGTGAAGTTCAAGCGGGTGAGGTGGTGGTGATTCGTGGTGAAGGGCCTAAAGGTGGACCGGGCATGCCAGAAATGCTGAAACCGACCTCAGCGATTATTGGTAAAGGTCTCGGTAAATCTGTGGCGCTGATCACCGATGGTCGTTTCTCCGGCGGTAGTCATGGTTTTGTCATTGGTCATGTCACCCCAGAAGCCTATGAAGGGGGGCCAATTGGTTTGGTGCAAAATGGCGATAAAATCTCGATTAATGCAGAAACCCGCGAAATGACGTGGCATGTTTCGGCAGAAGAGATCGCAGCGCGTCAAGCCGCGTGGGTGAAACCGCAACCGAATTATCGTTATGGGGCTTTGGCCAAGTTTGCAAAACTGACCACTGGTGCGGAAAAAGGCGCGGTAACTGATCTAAATTTAGATGTCTAATTGATCATTTTGCTGTGAATTGATATAAACCCTTGTAGTACTTTCAAGGGTTTAATTTAGAGGCTTTGCTCATGTCACTGTTGCGTCGATGGTTCGATCCGATTCGATCGCGTTGGTTTTACCAAAAACCGATTCGTCAAACGGTCGTATCTACAGAACAAGGCTTGAGTATTCATTTACGCCTCGACGATGTATATAGCTATTTAGCGGTTCAGCAGTTACCACAAATTGAAGAAATTTTAGCGGATGAACTGAAGCCATTGAAGGTGGTCATTTCAAGTCAGGCTGCTGAACCCCCGAACCAAATGTCGGCTTTGGAGTGGCAAACTTATTGTTTAAATGATGCCAAAATTCTGTCGCGTCAGCACCGTTTTAGCTTCCATGAAACGCCAGAACAACCTAGTCCAGAGGCATTGAGCCAAGCGGAAACCATCTTGCGGCATACGCCGCTGCGTGGGCAGGACTTTTTGTATTTGCTTGAAGATGTGTTTCACATGCTGTGGCAAAAACAAGAGGGTAAGCTGCGCACTTTATATGCGATGGCCAGCCGTCATCATCAAGAGCAACACTTTCCAGAACGTATTTTTAATGATGATGCGGTACTGGCCAGTTACTTCCAGCTCGGTGACCGTCAGTATCATGCCGTCGATGATCTGCTGCGTTTAACGCGTCGTTTAAAACAACAAAAATTATTTACCGATAACCCAATTTTCTTGATCAATCATATTGATTGGCGTGAGCATTTGATTAGTGATGCTGAAGAGTTAAATGAAATTCAGGCGCTCGATCCAGAGTTAGATCTATACGTTGCGCTAGAAGATCCAATTTCATGGTTGTTATTGGCTTATATTAAAGAAGAACTGGCCGATTATTATAATATTCAGCTCAATGTCTATCCGCTCAGCTATCACGGCCGAGACGGGTTTGATTGGAGTTTGGCAACGCGTTTATCCAAACGGACAGAAATCAAATTCACACCGTTTTGCCGTCCGACGCAAGCAGCCACTTTGGCGATGGCACAGTTATTTTATAGCGTGCCTGAAGAGCAGCGCGTTGATGCCATGTATCGGATTTTGAAAGCTGTTTGGACCCAAGGCAAAGATTTATCCTTTAAATCGCATTTTGATCAACTGATGCAAGAATTGGAAATTGCAGCATTGATCACCGAAGATGTAGAGGCCAAGCTTCAAGAAAATGACATGCTCTGTGAAATGAAGTCCCAGCCTGATTTCCCCGTGATTGAACTGCGTGTGGATGGGCAGAGCTATGTCTTTAATAGTCTATATCGCGTCTGGATGATTGAAAGTATTTTCAGTAATGTGCTGGAAGATCAATATAAAACCGACCCTGTGGATGAAAGCGAAGGCTGAGTTTTGTATATCTCTTATTGATCAAAACAGTCCAATAACACATGAAACCTAAAGCCGATGGTGTTTTTAGGCTGAGTCATTGAAGTGCTTATTAATAAGGTTAATGAGGTTTAACAATTAAATTCATTGTTAAATTTTATTAATAAATAGGCTTCCAAATGAAAATGATTATAATTGGCATTCTTTCTGTCTGTTGATCGATGTTATGCGTTTTCATATTTCTTCTTTGAGTTTATCCATTCTGGCCGTGATGACTACAGCAGCGTTTGCTCAGGGTGAGACACAGGAAACAGCATCATCCCAAGTTTTACCGACTTTGCAATTTGAAGCCCAAGATGCAGATGAAAAAGCGGCATATGCAGCAAAAACAGCATCAGCTGTTTTGCGTTCAGATGCACCGCTGTTTGAAACTGCACAATCGATCAGCATGATTAGTGAAAAACAACTCGAACAGAAACAAGCAAAAACACTGTCTGAAGCCTTGCAGGGTGTAGCGGGGGTCACCGCAGGACAGTATGGTCGCCGTGGTTGGGATGACTTTATTATTCGTGGTCAGGTTTCCAGCGCACAGACCTATGTCGATGGCTTGCGTATTCAAACTTCAGATAATGCCCTACGTTCAGAAGACATCAGTGGTTTACAGTCGATTGAAGTGGTGAAAGGGCCGACATCGACTGGTTTTGGCTTTGCCTTACCGGGCGGCTTAGTTAACTTAACCACCAAACGTCCTGAAGCTGAAACTTTTTCTCGGGGCAGTGTAAGCTATGGCAGCAATGCCTTTGTGGATGGCACATTTGATATCAACTATGCGCCAAATGATAGCGAAAAAGGGGCGTTTCGTGTGGTGGGTCATGCCTCTGACCAAGATGATCCAACCGATTATGTTTATTATAAAAATTATTATATTGCACCGTCTTATAATTTTGACTTAGGTGAAAAAGACGAACTGTCTGTGATTGCCAGCTATCAGCATCGGGATTTTATTCGCCAACAGGGGATTCCCTATAGTAATGGCGCTTATAAAAACTATTCACAGACCTTATTTTTTGGCGCGCCGAATCTAAGCAATACGGTCGATGTTCTGCGCTTAGGGTCGAACTATGCACATTATTTTGATAATGGCTGGAGCTTTAAGCAAAATTTTGCAGTCACTACAACCGATGCAGATAATAATCCTGTATTGGCAGCTAGTGGCGCTTTTTTACCAACCTTCAAACGGACGGTAGAAAGACAGATTAAAGATGATGTAAATTTTGCATTAGATAATAATGTGTCACGTCATTTCGACTGGGGCAAAACCCAATATGATTTGATGGTTGGTTTGGACATGATGCATGAGCGTAGTGATTATGAACGGAGAAGTTATACAGCAACAACGGATTTTAATGCGGACAATCCTGTTTACACTTCAATGGCAAAGGCGACCAAAACCAAAACGCATCAAATTACAGATACCCAATATATGGGTGTATATCTACGTAATAATTTTAAAATTGATGATCATTGGATCTTGGGCTTATCGGGTCGTCATGACTGGACGCAGGTCGAAGTCGATGACCTTTTCAATGGTACGACGCTGAAAAACTCGGACAATGCTTTCACGGGTAATGCGTCCTTGATGTATCAAATCAATGATAAGTTTGCGCCCTATGTGAGTTATGCAACCTCATTCTTTCCTGTGAGCGACACTGGCGCTGGCGGAATACTATTGGACCCTGAAGAGGGAGAGCAGTTTGAGGTTGGGGTTAAGTTCCAAGGGCTGAATCAAAGACTGCAAGGTTATGTGGCTTATTATGATTTAACCCGTCAGAACGTGACTGAGTCGGATTCTACCCTCGGTTATTATGTGCAAATCGGTGAACAAAAAACAAAAGGTTTTGAGACTGAGTTATCCGCTGCGTTGACGGATCAATGGAACTTGACCGCAACCTATAGTTATATTCCTACTGCGGAAACGACAGAAAGTACCACCAGCAGTGATATCGGCAAGCGAATTAACCATGTGCCTAAAAATGCAGCCTCTTTATCAACCCAATACTTCTTTGCGGATGAGCAACTGGGCTGGAATATTGGTGCCAGTGCGAATTATCAAGGCGAGCGTACAGTACAACGTGGGACTTCTTATGTGCCACTATCGAGCTATACGCTGTATGACGTCAGTGCAGGTTATGAGGCGAAAAATTGGGGCGCAAAATTCAGCGTAAAAAACCTGTTTGATAAAGAGTATCTAGTCGGCACCACGCCAAATGCGCAATTGGTGAGCTGGGGCGATCCACGTACTTTCCGCTTCAGCCTAAATTTCAAATACTAAGCAGAATTGCACTGCATCACATCTGGATTCAATAACAGTTGAGTCCAGTCCATTCTTCCCAGTAAGCCTCAATCTTTGGTTGAGGCTTACTTCTAAAAACAGTGATATGAGTCCAGATTTAAATTATATAGCATGGCGCTAAGTGTTTAGAGAGAAGCGTCATGCTTGCTTTTGTTATTTTTGTTTTTGCTGTCGCAGGCATGATTAAGGGCACCATTGGCCTAGGTTTGCCCGCCGTGTCGATGGGACTTTTATCTTTGGTGATTAGTCCATTTCAAGCGGCAACTTTGCTCATAATCCCTTCCATGGTTACGAACTTCTGGCAATTGTTTGCAGAAGGGCGTGTACTGCGACTGGTACAACGCTTTTGGCCATTGCTGGTGGGCATGATCATTGGTTCAGTTTGGAGTGTTTTTCCTACACTTGGACATGGCGAATTTCAAAGTGAAGCGCTGTTGGGCGGGATGTTGGCCATTTACGGTCTATATGGTTTGTTTGCCAAAAACATGCCCAACTTAGCCCCGTATGAAAAATATTTATCACCAATCATGGGCTATTTAGGCGGTGCTTTGACAGTGGCGACAGGGGTGGTGGTGATTCCCGTGGTGCCGTATTTGCAGTCCTTGCATTTGAAACGGGATGATTTGGTACAATCGCTCGGCCTTGCCTTTACCGTTTCAACCTTGTGTCTGGCCACGTATTTACATCTAAATCCTGTTGAAGACACTCCCATTGACTATCAACTGTCGTTGATCGCTCTGCTGCCTGCATTGCTCGGAATGTGGTTGGGCACTAAAATTCGTTACCGCATTCCTGAACAAGCCTTTCGTAAGGTGTTCTTTGTGGGCCTAGTGCTATTTGGCAGTTATATGGTTTTACATCAACTGGGCTGGCTTTAATGCGCAATGAGTTGCTCATGTTGGCTCAAGAGGAATTGACTAAAGCGTTGATAATCTGCGGGGAGCAGATCAAAACACCGTGCTGCTAACAGCAACTTGCGGTTGGCCCATTTGCCTAAGAGTTCAATTTGCTGAAAATCATACTGTGCTTTTAAACGCAGTGCTGCCCGTTTGGGAATAATCGCAATGCCGACGCCATTGGCAACGACTTGGGCGATCGCGGCAAAGTTCGGCACCCGTAGACGATACTGGATGTCACAGCCTAAGCGTTTGGCTTGCGCTTCTATTGACTGTTGTAAGGAGTGATATTGCATGAGGCCCACAAATGGATGTTGCAGTAATTCACCCAGTTCTAGTTGTGCCGCAGTAGCAAGTGGATGCTGGCTTGGGCAGATCAGTACCAAAGGGTCTTCAGCAAACTCTTGAGTTTCAAGCTGTCCCGCATCAAAAAAACCAGAGATCAGTCCTAACTGCGCCGTGCCTGTACTGAGGGCCTGAATGATGTCATTGGTTTCGGCTTCTTTTAATTCAATATGGAGCTTCGGATTTTCCATTAAATACTGCGGCAATAAATGCGGTAAGTACTCACTCTGCGCCGATGAGTTGCACCACAATATAATGTTGCTCGTTGCACTGTGGGCAAAGGGCAGCATGGCCTGTTGTAATTGCTGCTGTTGTTGTAGTAAGTGCTGCGCATGTTCCGCAAAGGTTTGTCCAGCAAGGGTCGCTTTTACCCCTGTTGCATGGCGGGTAAATAAATTGACTTCAAAATGGTGTTCTAATTTTTTAATCCGCTCACTGGCGGCCTGTAAAGAAATGGCGGAACGTTCTGCACCCTTGGTCAGACTGCCTGTACTCAGGATATTGATAAACAATTGCAGATCAAAAAAATCAAGGCGCATGGCAGGGTCAAAGCGGAAAATGTTGCTTTATCTTAGTCCTTTTTGTGTTTTGAGACATCCTTTAGCATCGTGGTATGTGTAATCGGAGCAAGAGTATTAGACCAAAAAAAAGCAGCCGGAAGGCTGCGACCAAAAATGAACTCTCAAAATATCAGATAGATTAATCTTTTTGCCCTAAGCTGAAGAACCAGTTTAAGAACAATGCTGCAAACGTAGCAGTACCAATACCACCCAAGTTAAAGTTGCCAATTTGTAAGGCAAAATCACCTGTACCTAAAATGATGGTGACTGCAGCGACCATCAGGTTTTTGTTCTGTGAAAAATCGACTTTGTTTTCAATCCAGATTTTTGCACCTGCGATGGTAATCAAACCAAAGACCACAATCGATGCACCGGTTAAAATCGCGGTCGGAATGGTATGGATGATGGCACCAAACTTTGGTGATAGGCCTAAGAAAATGGCAAACACACCTGCAATGGCAAAAATGATGGTCGAGTAAACTCGTGTGACTGCCATGACTCCAATGTTTTCACCATAGGTGGTCATGCCTGGTGCACCGACACCCCCCGCTAATGTCGTTGCGACACCATCGGCAACAAACGCTTTACCAATGTGCGGATCAAGGTTTTCACCGGTCATCGCACTCACGGCTTTAATATGACCGAGGTTTTCTGCCACCAAAATTAACGCAATTGGTGCAATGATCATCATGGCATTGGCATTAAATTCAGGCGCATGGAAAGTCGGTAAACCAAACCAAGCGGCTTGTTGAATCGGGGTAAAATTAATCGCTGTGCCATAGCCCATAACATTGGTCACGATGAAATAGACCAAGTAAGACAGTAACAAACCAATTAATAATAAGAGACGCTGCAATAAACCACGGGTAAAGACTGCAATCGAGCCCATACATAATACGGTAACTAGTGCCATCCACATATTAAAGGAATTGCCCGCAACGCCTTTGACCGTCACTGGCGCAAGGTTGAGACCAATAATCATCACCACAGCACCTGTCACCACAGGCGGCATCAGTTTTTCAATCCACTTAGTGCCCGTTGCCATGACCATAAAACCAAACAAGGTATAGAGCACGCCGCAGGCAATAATACCGCCGCCCGCCATAGCTAAATTTGGATTGAGTGCGCCTGTGCCCGATGCGGTATAGCCCGTTGCTGCAATCACGACCCCAATAAAGGCAAAACTTGAACCTAAATAGCTTGGAACACGTCCACCCGTCATAATAAAGAACAAGATGGTACAAATCCCCGACATTAAAATAGCAAGGTTGGGATCGAAGCCCATTAAGAAAGGTGCAAGAACCGTTGCTCCAAACATGGCAAAGGCATGCTGCACACCTAAAATTGCACTTTGTGAAGCAGGGAGGTATTCACTTGTGCCAACAGGACGTGCATCGATATTGCCTTCGTACGGGCGCCATTTGGGAAACCAATTGGACATTTTTTGAGCACTCTAAAGATAAATTGTGCACATCATACTCTTGTTTTTTAGAAGATTTAATCAGTGATACAAAAAATTGTTCAAACTAATCTTATGACTTTTCAGAACTTTTTACCGTATGGTAAAACTTTTAATTTTTAAAAATAATGAAAAATCAAGGTTTAATTGGTAAATTTAGCCAATCGCTCATTCATAAATATTTATGATTGGATTGATAAAAAATTATAAAAGGTTTGACCATGCGGTCAATAAAAAAGCACATCATAGTGATGTGCTTTAAATGGAGTGGGCTTAAAACTTTATCCTGTGTTACGAAGACCCGCTGCAATGCCTGCGATACTTACCATAAGTGCATGATCTACAGGTGTATTTGTTTCCTGACGCTCTTCTAGGTAACGGCGACGACGTTTCATTAACTCTGCTTGGAGTAAATGCAGAGGCAATAAATACGGTTTGCGCACTCTCATTGACTGATCTAAAACTTCGTTACTGCTGAGGAGTTTAGACTCACCTTTAAGCGCCAAGAGGGTTTGCACTGCATACTTTAAGCGCTGACGTAGATGTTCACCGAGCACTTTCAAGTCCTCATCATCGGTCAGGTGCGACTCATAATATAGCGCTACATGAGCATCAGACTTTGAGAGCACCATTTCCAACATATCAATCAGGGTTTGGAAATACGGCCATGCCACCAGCATTTCATCTAAGGTGGCTTTATGTCCTTGATCAATCACTTGGTTAATTGCCGCGCCTGTACCCAACCAAGCGGGTAGCATCAAACGAATCTGGGTCCACGCAAATACCCAAGGAATGGCACGTAGGGACTCAATGCCGCCAGTGACTTTACGTTTTGCAGGGCGTGAGCCAAGCGGTAACATTTGCAGTTCAAGCTCTGGCGTGACTGTACGTAAGTACTTTACGAAGTGCGGGTTTTCTCGCACAGTCTGACGATACACTTGTACCGACAAATCGGTCATGCTGTGCATCAACTCGCGCCACTCAGGTTTTGGGACGGGCGGTGGAAGTAAGGTGGCTTCTAAAGTGGCAGCGGTATAAATCTCTAAGTTTTGCAGCGCAATGCCTTCTAAGCCAAACTTGAAGCGAATCATTTCACCTTGTTCAGTGACTCGAATTGCACCTGAAATCGAACCGGGTGGCTGTGAAAACAGGGCTTGTTGCGTTGGCGCACCGCCACGGCTGATGGAACCGCCACGACCATGAAATAGTGTGAGTTGTACGCCATGCGTTTTTGCAATCGCGGTTAATTCTTCTTGCGCACGGTACTGTGCCCAATTGGCTGACATAAAACCTGCATCTTTTGCCGAGTCTGAGTAGCCAATCATCACTTCATGTTTGCCCTGAATATGCTGTTTATACCAATGCATATTGAATAGGGTATTCATGGTGGCTGCCGCGCCATCTAAGTCTTTCAATGTTTCAAACAATGGCACCACACGTAGTGGATGTTGGATGCCTGCTTCTTTTTGCAAAAGCAGTACCGCCAGCACATCACTTGGATATTCAGCCATCGAAATAATGTAGGCACCTAAACTTTCTTGAGGCTGCGCTGCCAAAGTACGCATGGTGGCAAACACTTCTTGTACTTCAGGTTGTTCAATTAAACTTTGCGCAGGTTCATTTAAATGCTTGGGCAACAGTGGACGTTTGCTTTGTAGCTCTTGCAATAAGAAGTTTTGACGTGCTTGTTCGGTCCACGTTTCAAAATTCCCCAGACCCAAATATTCAGTAATGGCTGAAATCGCTTGGCGATGACGGCCTGACTCTTGGCGAATATCCAGTTTTAGCAGTTCAATCCCGAAACAGTTCACTCGATGGATAAAGTCTAGCAATTTGCCATTGGCAATTTCAGGCAGGTTGCTGGCAATTAAAGAGCGATAACACAGCAGTAAAGGCTGTAGCAGCTCCTCTTTGGCTTTAATCACCAAGCTGTCATCGGCATCGGCACCGCGCAGTTTTTCTGCGAGCCAATGGCGCGTAGCTTTCAGCCGTTCGCGGGTATCACGTAAATATTCACGGTAGGGTTCAGGATGGTCTTGACCCAAGGCTTTACGCAGTTCATCGCTACAGCTTTGAATCGACAGTTCCCAACGCAAGTCTTCAATGTCACGTAAGTAAAGATCAGCGGCTTTCCAACGCGATAGCCACAGGACTTCTTGAGTAATGTTGTGTGTCACATTCGGGTTGCCGTCACGGTCACCACCCATCCATGAAGCGAAACGTACAGGTGCGACATGGAGAGGCAGACGTTGCCCACAGTGCTCAATCACCATGTCGTCTAGTTCACGCATGAACTTCGGCACGGCATTCCATAAGGTTTGCTCAATGGTGGTGAAACCCCATTTTGCTTCATCGACTGGGGTTGGACGGTGTTGACGAATTTCATCGGTCTGCCACGCCGAACAGATTAGCTGTTTTAAGTCTTCAAGGACTGTTTGGCGCTCACGAGGGGTCAATTTTTGCTGATCCATTTTAAATAAGGCATCGTTAATACCATCATATTTTTGGATCAGAGTACGACGGCTGACTTCAGTGGGGTGAGCGGTCAGAACCAGTTCAATATTTAAATCACAGATTTGCTGGAACAGCGTATCGGTTGAAATGTCGTTATTTTTAAATTTAGCAAAGAGGTGGTCGAGCGGATTTGGAGAGGGTGCGGTCTCATCAAATTCACTTTGACGACGGCTACGGACCACATGATATTGCTCTGCAATATTGGCAAAGTTCAAAAAGTGGGTAAAGGCACGTGTCAGAGGTAAAATTTCATCATCTTCAAGGCTGAAAAAAAGTTGTTCCAGTTGCTTTTCGGCTTCAACTTGACCATCACGAGCACCTTTAGACAATGCCCGAATTTGCTCGACCTGATTAAACAAATCTTGTCCTGCATGCTCCTTGAGAGTTTCACCCAATAGATTGCCGAGTAATCGGACATCTTCACGTAGTGGAGCATCAATTTGTTGAATCATGATTATTATTCCCTCGTTGTTCTTAATTTGACTATACCCCGATTCGATGACAATCCAAGTAGGGGCAGACAAAAGTAGGGGATTAATTGCTGAATTTAGAAGCAAATGAACAACTTAGGGCAAGAAATTATTTTAAAGTAAAGAGGGATTTTGCTTCCAAATATTTGAATTAATTATAAAAAATATAAATTTAATTAACCGAGTCTTAAGGTTTTTGTAAGGGGTATTTTAATAAAAAAACCGCCATAGCCTCTTGAATCAGTTGCTCGCGTTGTTTGGCATTGGGCACCTCATTCATCCCTAACAACATTTCTTGGTGACGATATCCAAACAGCAGAGACATTAATAAGGTGATGACCTCGTTGACCTGTTCAAACTGAAGAACGCCTAAGGCTTGAGCTTGGTCAAAGAACTGTTCCCAAATCGCCCGCATTTTGAGGTGAGAGGCTTTATAGAAGTTCTCTAGTAATGGGTTTTGTTCAGCGGCCAGCTGTAATAGTAGGTGCTCCAGCTTGATGGCCTCAGGCAGGTTAATAATATGCATCGATAACGCACAAATCTGTTCGAGCATGGGCACAAAGTCTTCGGCACGTTGCAGTTGAAATGAACGACCCAGCATCAGCTTTTCACAGGTTTCCTCAATCGCACAACTGAACAGATTGGCTTTGTCCTGAAAATGGTTATACACCGTGAGTTTGGTGACGTACGCTTCCTTGGCAATATGGTCCATGCTGGAGCCGTGGTAGCCATGTTGTAAAAACAACTGACGTGCCACCTCCAAAATACGTTGCCGTTTTTCTAAATCCTTGGGACGTCCTGCTGAAGCTTGCACACATTTTCCTAAAAAAAGTTCAAAAAGTCATTTACATCTGAGCATATCTTTAATTAGTGTACTATGCAGTATATTAATTAAAAAATAACCAAATTAAGTCTGGATATTGTGCCTGATTAATTGGTGGTTATGGAAGAAGAGCAGACTTCATGAGCAAAATTCAGACCCTTGTGGCAAGTATGATGGTGGTGTGTAGTATCACCTTGTGGGGATGTAGCAAAGACACGACCGAACCAGAGTCAGTGCCTTTGGTAATGGTGAGCCAACCGAATACCACGCATCTAGAACAAAAAAGCTATGCAGGCGAAGTGCAAGCCCGCCAACAAACGGCACTGTCCTTTCGGGTTGGGGGACAAGTCACGGAGCGTTTGGTCGATGTGGGTGACCAAGTCAAAGTCGGACAAGTTTTAGCGCGCTTAGATGTGCAAGATGCCCAGTTGCAATTAAATGCAGCCAAAGCACAGTTAGAAAGTGCTCAAGCGGCTGAAAAAAATGCGCAGGATGAACTCAATCGCTTTAAACAATTATTACCGAGTAATGCAGTGAGTCGTTCACAGTACGACAGCGTTGAAAATCAATACAAAGCCGCACTGTCGAGCTTGAAACAAGCACAAGCCAATTATAACGTTACGCAAAACCAAACCAGTTATAACCAACTGATCGCCAATAAAAACGGCGTAATTACCGAGCGTAATATTGAAATTGGACAGGTGATTTCAGCAGGGCAACCCGCGTTTCAACTGGCCATTTCAGGTGATCGTGAAGTGGTAATTGGTGTGCCTGAACAAGCGATTGCTCAGATTAAAGTTGGACAGGATGCAATCGTCACCTTGTGGTCTAAACCCGATGAACGTTTTGCTTCCTACGTCCGTGAAATTTCACCTGCCGCAGATCAGTCACGTACTTTTAGTGTCAAAGTGGCTTTGCGTGAAGGGCAAAATACGATTCAACTGGGACAGAGTGCACGGGTGTTTTTCAGCTCAACTGAGCGCAATGTGCTGAGTGTACCGTTAGCCAGTGTTTCCGCTGCGGGCAAAAATGCCTATGTCTGGGTGGTGAATGCCGACAATAGCATTCGTAAAGTCCCTGTCAGCGTGGGGGAGTATGGTCGAGACAGCGTTACCATTCGTTCAGGTTTACAGCCAAAGGACTATGTCGTGGTGGGTGGGGTACATTTACTGCGTGAAAAACAAAAAATTCAACCGATTAGCCGTGACAATAAAACGGTCAAGATTGCGATAGGGAGTTAAGTATGAACTATAACCTGTCGGAATGGGCCTTAAAAAATAAGGGCTTGGTCCTTTATTTGATGTTGTTACTGGGCATCGTGGGTGTGGTGTCTTATTCCAAACTTGCACAAAGCGAAGACCCACCTTTTACCTTTAAAGTGATGGTGGTACAGACCTATTGGCCGGGTGCAACGGCGCGCGAGGTGTCTGAACAAGTGACCGACCGTATTGAAAAAGAGCTGATGACCACGGGTAAGTATGAGCGCATTATGGCCTACTCCAGACCCGGCGAGTCGATGGTGACTTTTGTGGCACGAGATGCCATGCGCTCCAGTGAGATACCGGATGTGTGGTATGACGTACGCAAGAAGGTTGGAGACATCAAACATCAGCTGCCCAATGGGGTACAAGGACCATTCTTTAATGATGAGTTTGGCGATACTTTCGGCAATATTTATGTGCTGACGGGTAAAGATTTTGATTATGCGGTGATGAAAGAATATGCCGACCGTTTACAGTTACAACTGCAACGCGTCAAAGATGTCGCCAAGGTCAACTTGGTTGGGCTGCAAGATCAAAAGATTTGGATTGAAATTTCCAACACCAAGTCGGCACAGTTAGGCATTCCTGTGACAGCGGTGCAACAAACCCTGCAACAGCAAAATACCATGGCCAGTGCAGGCTTTTTTGAAACAGAATCGGATCGTATTCAACTCCGAGTCACAGGGCAAATTAAGAGCGTTGAAGAACTGCAACGTATGCCTTTATTGGTGAATGGAAAAACCATCCAGCTGAGCGACGTTGCCGACGTCTATCGTGGCTTTAGTGAACCCGCTCAACCCCGTATGCGCTTTATGGGGGAAAATGGCATTGGGATTGCGGTATCGATGCGTAAAGGCGGCGACATCTTGGCTTTGGGTAAAAACTTAGAAACTGAGTTTTCCACGCTGCAAAAAACCTTACCTTTAGGTATGGAGCTGAAGAAAGTTTCAGACCAGCCTGTGGCGGTGAAGCGTAGTGTCAACGAGTTCATGAAGGTTTTGGCTGAAGCGGTGATTATTGTCTTGCTGGTCAGCTTTTTCTCGCTGGGTTTCCGTACTGGACTGGTGGTGGCATTCTCCATTCCACTGGTCTTGGCCATGACTTTTGCAGGCATGAATATTTTTGATGTCGGCCTACATAAAATTTCTTTGGGTGCGCTGATTTTAGCGCTGGGCCTCTTGGTCGATGACGCTATTATTGCTGTGGAAATGATGGCGATCAAAATGGAACAAGGCTACAGTCGACTACAAGCAGCAGGGCATGCGTGGCGAACAACGGCCTTCCCAATGTTGACGGGAACCTTGATTACCGCTGCGGGCTTCTTACCGATTGCTACAGCAGCGTCCAGTACAGGTGAATACACTCGTTCTATTTTCCAAGTTGTGACCATTGCCTTAATTGTGTCATGGTTTGCAGCGGTGCTTTTTGTCCCTTATTTGGGTGACAAACTCCTGCCCGATTTTAATAAAGAGCTGATTCAAAAAGCGCCGTGGTATAGCCGTTTGTGGGCACGCTTGCGCAAACAGCCAGAACCTCAGCCGATGGTGCATCATGCAGGTGAGCATCACGATCCTTATCAAACCAAGTTCTATCAAGGTTTTCGCCGTTGGGTCGATCTGTGTGTGACCTATCGTAAAACGGTCATTGCGACGACTGTGGCTATTTTTGTACTCTCGGTGTTGATGTTTAAGTTAGTACCACAGCAGTTTTTCCCGCCTTCGAATCGTGCCGAAATTTTGGTCGACTTAAAACTTGAAGAAGGAGCATCTTTAACCGCAACTGAAAATGCGGTGAAAAAAGTTGAACAGTTCCTGTCGAAGCAAGAAGGCATTGATAATTATGTGGCATATGTGGGCACAGGCTCGCCACGTTTTTATTTACCGCTCGATCAGCAGCTACCACAAGCCAGCTTTGCTCAGTTTGTGGTCTTGGCTTCTTCACTGGATGATCGCAATGAAATTCGCAAATCCTTAGACACCCAAATCCGTCAGTTATTGCCCGATGTACGTACTCGTGTCTCTTTACTTGAAAACGGTCCACCTGTTGGTTATCCACTTCAATATCGCGTATCGGGTGAAGACCTAACCCAAGTGCGTGCTTGGGCGGATAAAGTCGCGGCAATGCTGAGTGCTAACCCCAACACCACCAATGTGCACTTGGACTGGGGTGAACCAAGCAAGATGATCAATTTAGAGATTGACCAAGACCGTGCCCGCCAAATGGGGGTATCGAGTTTAGATTTGGCCAATTTCTTGAACAGCTCAATTTCGGGTGCCACCATTAACCAGTACCGTGAGAAACGTGAACTGATTGAAATCCGTTTACGTGGCGATCAAGCCGAGCGGGTTGAAGTGGCATCATTGGCGAGCCTTGCAGTTCCAACTTCAAATGGCGGAACAGTACCGTTGGCACAAATTGCAAAAATTGATTATAGCTTTGAAGAAGGTTTGATTTGGCATCGTAACCGCCTACCGACCATTACGGTACGTGCAGATATTCGGACCAAGTTACAACCTGCCACTGTGGTGGATGAAATGGCGGAGCAGATGAATCAGCTGCGTGCGGAACTGCCGAATGGTTATTTGGTTGAAGTTGGCGGCACAGTGGAAGAGTCTGCACGTGGGGGTAAATCGGTCGCAGCGGGTATGCCTTTATTCTTGGCCGTGGTCATGACTTTGCTGATGATTCAACTGCGCAGTATGTCTCGTGCCACGATTGTCTTGCTCACTGCACCTTTAGGTTTGATCGGCGTGGTGTTGTTCTTGCTACTATTCAACAAACCTTTTGGCTTTGTTGCAATGTTGGGCACCATTGCCTTGTCAGGCATGATCATGCGTAACTCGCTGATCTTGATTGATCAGATTGAGCAAGACATTCAAGCGGGGCATGAACAATGGGATGCAATCATCGATGCGACAGTGCGACGTTGTCGACCAATTGTGCTGACGGCATTGGCAGCTGTTCTGGCTATGATCCCATTGTCTAGAAGTATTTTCTTTGGACCTATGGCCGTTGCGATCATGGGCGGACTAATTGTGGCGACGTTATTAACCCTGTTCTTTTTACCTGCCTTGTACGCGCAGTGGTTTAAAGTAAAAAAAATTAGCCATAAGCTGTAAATTTATGCCAATATCAGGTGCGAAACGTTGAAAATTTCAATATAGTAGCACCTGAAATTTATGGCATTTTTATAAAGCAGTTTTTTGCTACACATTAAAAAACCAACGATGTGGCAAATGGGGTTAAACGCATGATGCAAGACAATGTAACCAAGTATCGCCGCTCTATCGCGATTTCTTATGTCTTCATGTTTTTGGCTTTGTTTACTGTGATTAGTGGCGCATTTTCCTATTGGTATGCCCGAAAAGTCACGCAAATTGATCATGCCGAAGTGTGGCTACAAGCGCAAGCACTTTGGGTCATGCGCAATATTGTGATTTATAGTATTTTGGCTTTATTTGCAGCACTGTGGTTTATTCCTCTTATTTTCTTCACTTGGGACAGCGCATTGTGGGTGACTGCATGCACGGTTGCAGGTGTGGTTTTTAGCTGTATTGCATTTCTCTTCCTTCTAAATGCATGGTTTAAAGGCCTGTCTAAATTTTTGAAAAATAAAGCAGTTTTCTAATTCTACTGATTTTTTTTCAAACACCCCCTTGTAAAACTTGGTTTGAACCCAATTTCAGACCACAGTTGAGTATTAAATAAATTCCGTGAGGAGCATCGCCAGACATGGCTAAACGTGATTATTATGAGGTTTTAGGTGTTGCTAAAACCGCTAGTGATGATGAAATTAAAAAAGCCTACCGTAAGTTGGCGATGAAATATCATCCGGACCGCAACCCTGACAATGCTGAAGCTGAAGAGAAATTTAAAGAAGCGGCTGAAGCTTATGAAATTTTATCGGATAGCGAAAAGCGTAGCATGTATGACCGTATGGGGCATCAAGCCTTTGAAGGTGGTATGGGCGGCGGAGGCGGCTTCGGTGGTGGTTTCAGCGCAGAAGACATTTTCAGTCAATTCGGTGACATTTTCGGCGGCGCATTTGGCGGCGGCGGCGGTCGTGGTCAACAGCGTGCACGTCGTGGTTCTGACTTACGTTATGTGATGGAACTGACGTTGGAAGAAGCAGTAAGAGGGGTGAAAAAAACCATTACTTTTACTGCACCAGCGCCATGTGAAACCTGTGATGGTAAAGGCTCTAAAAACCCGAACGATGTTGAAACCTGTAAAACTTGTCATGGTGCAGGTCAGGTTCGCATGCAGCAAGGTTTCTTCTCTGTACAGCAGACCTGTAGTACCTGTCGCGGTCAGGGCAAGATCATTAAGAATCCATGTAATACCTGTCATGGTTCAGGCGTTAAAGACCGTCAACAAACCTTAGAAGTGACGATTCCTGCGGGCGTCGACAACGGTGACCGCGTTCGTTTAACGGGTAAAGGCGAAGCGATTCGTGATGGTCAGTCAGGCGACTTGTACGTAGAAGTGGTGGTGCGTGAGCACGAAATCTTCCAACGTGATGGTGCAGACCTGTATATGGATGTCCCTGTGAGCATTGCCGATGCTGCTTTGGGTAAAGAAATTGAAATCCCGACACTCGAAGGTCGTGTGAGTTTGAAAATTCCTGAAGGCACACAAACAGGTAAAATGTTCCGTTTACGTGGCAAAGGGGTTAAACCTGTACGTACCAGTATGCAAGGTGACTTACTCTGCCGTATCGTGATTGAAACGCCAGTCAACTTAACAGCACGTCAACGTGAACTGTTGAAAGAGTTGCAAGAAACTTTAGATGGAGATGATCACAAATCATCACCAAAGAAAAAGTCTTTCTTTGACCGACTGTTTGATTAATTGAATACAGTACGTCTGAATTGGTGTTGAAAAGAGCGGGAATATTTTCCCGCTTTTTTTTATGTTATTGCGCTTCTGCTGGCAACTCAGGTTGATCAATCTGATCTACAGAGACAGTTTCTTCAACAGGTGCAACTGATGGTGCTTGATGTTCAGTATTGGCCTTTGGATGTGTACTGGTGCTAATTTTGACTTGTGACAAACTTTCCAACGTGTCTCCCACTTGAACAGCGGGTTCAGCCTGAACCTGTGCCCAACTGCCCCCAAACGCCATCGCTAGAAAAAGTACCTTTGCTTTCATTCTATTTTCCTCATTTTAAAGTTGTTTTTAAACGCGAACCTAGTCTGCGTAAGATTGATTGCAAATTTGTGAAAAGCTGGAGAAATCATGTTTGAAAATAAAGCGATTTTTTCGATGAAAATGCCCAACAAACCTTAGTCTGGGCAATCAGTTTTGCTATAGTAAGAGCAATTTTGAAGCTAGATTAGGAATATGTTATGTCAGCAGCTCCACGCATTGGTGTCTTAGGTGCCGGCGGTCGTATGGGTCGCATCCTTATTCAAGCGGTACATGAAGCAGGCTATCAACTGGCTGCGGCAGTGGAACGCCCTGAAAGCTCACTGGTTGGTACAGATGCAGGTGAGCTTGCAGGTATTGGCAGCCTAGGCGTGAAGGTGGTGGGTAGTCTGGAAGCGGTAGTGAAAGATTGTGATGTGATCATTGATTTCACTGCACCAGTAGCGACCGTTCAGCATTTAAAAATTTGTCGTGAAGCTGGGGTTGCCATTGTCATTGGGACCACGGGTATGAATGACGAACAAAAAGCTTATTTGGATGACTCTGCGACTCAAATACCTGTGGTCTATGCAGCCAACTATTCTGTGGGGGTCAACGTTTCGATTAAATTATTGGAATTGGCTTCAAAAGTCTTTGGCGACACAGTGGATATTGAAGTGATTGAAGCGCATCATCGTCATAAAGTCGATGCACCATCAGGCACCGCATTGATGATGGGTGAGGCCATTGCGGGTGCTTTAGGGCGTGACTTGAAAACCGATGCAGTGTATTGCCGTGAAGGTCATACAGGACCCCGTGAGCGTCAAAGTATTGGTTTCCAAACCATTCGAGGCGGCGATATTGTCGGTGAACATACGGCTATGTTTATTGCCGATGGTGAGCGCGTTGAAATTACTCATAAAGCGACCAACCGTATGAACTTTGCTTCGGGTGCGGTACGTGCTGCGGCTTGGGTGGTAGGACGTGAAGCACGTAAATATGACATGAAAGATGTACTGGGTTTTAACGACATTCAAGTTTAAAAACCTGCTTCATTCGCCATAAAAACAAGATAAAAAACTAAAATAAGATGAAGAATAGAATGAAAAAAGTCATATATATGGCTTGTGTTGTTGCCGTGATGACGACAGCACAGGCCAAACCTATGGATCAAGCCAAACTCAGTATTCATAAAAATAATATTAAAGTTTGGACCTATCAAAATGCGCAAAATCCGGTCTTTTTATATAAGGCTGAAACCACGTTTGATGTACCGATTGAAAAAGCAGTGTCATTGATCTTAGATGTTGACCATGCGGTGAAATGGGTGCCGTATATGGGCAGTGTGAAAGTCTTGTCGCGCGATGATAAAAAAGGCGAGTTTCAGCTGTATATGGTGCTGGATTTTCCTTTTCCTTTAAAAGATCGCGACTTGGTGGTGCAGGGGAAAATGACCAAGGACAGTCAGGGCATTATTAGCATTAAAAATAAAGCGATTGATAAAAACATCCTTAAAAATCCAGATTATGTACGCCTAAATCATTATGAGGGCGATTGGACCTTTCAGAAACTGGGATCAAATAAAGTCAAGGTTTCGACCTCAGGTTATGCTAACCCTGAGGGATCGATACCACTGAAGTTTGTGAATATGTTTGTCCAACAACAACCCTATCAAATGCTGCAAAAAATGAAAAATCAATTGCTGGAACAAGAAGATACTCCTGCCCATTTACCAGCTGCCTTACGTTAATTTTAAAGACGAAGAAGCCTGCAATGCAGGCTTTTTTATGTTTTAAAACTTAAGGCTGTTGATAAGCGTTCAGCAGCTCTAAGGTTGAAGCCTTAGGCAGGTCTAACTGGATTAAACTGAGCATGGCATGTCCTTCACCAGCGAGCGAGATCTTGAAGTTTTCAGCACTGCTTTGGTCACATTGGAACTGTAAATTTTTCTGGCGAGGCAAGTTCATCTGCATTTCACGTTGATTGTTCAACCGATATTGATAGGTTCGTTGGGTCGAGGTTTCAGTCAAGCTCGGCGCTAAACTTAAAAACTGATAATCAGTTAAATTTTGCGTTTTCAGAAACCCTTCAATCAGGGCTTTACAAATAAAATGCTGCTGTTGTACCTGCTGTGAAACATGTGTCGGTTGGCAAGCCGATAAGCTCAATAAGCAAAAGAGAGATATGATTATTTTTTTCATAAAAGTGCCTATTTATGGTTGTGAACGAATGACAGAAGCATAATTCTGTTGGCATAATGGATACAGATACATAAAAGTTAAAAAAATAGGTACAGATGAATGGCATTTCAGTATCAAAGCTTGGCTGCACAGTTGCTTGAAAAAATTCAAAATGCTGAATTACCCGCAGGGCAAAAGCTGTTGTCGTTACGCCAGTTTGCCAACTTACAAAAGGTCAGCTTGAATACGGCCAAGAGCTGTTATGAGCTACTCGAGTCGCAGGGGTATATTCATGTGAAAAATAAGTCGGGCTATTTTGTCAGTTATCAAAAAAATACCAGCCCATCTATTCCTGTACCGCAGCATCCTGATTTTCAGTCTCAAGCCCGTGATATTTCTAATTTAGAGCTACAGCTGGAAATTCAACAGTCTTCCATTAATAGCCGTCTCATCCATTTGGGAGCGATTCAGCTTTCTCCAAAACATGTGCCTGTAGAAGCGCTCCGCCGCTCCATTCAACGCGCCTTAAAACACAGTCAACCTGAAGATTTTTTATATAGCGATAAGCAAGGTCATATTCGCTTGCGGCAGGCTTTGTCTGAGCATTGGGCTGAAGATGGCTTTTATATTTCGCAGGATGATATCTACATCAGCAATGGCTGTATGCCTGCGTTGTCGGTGATGATTCAACACCTCAGCAAGGAAGGCGACAGCGTAATTGTACCAACCCCAAATTTTAATGGTCAGTTGCAAATGTTGGCGGGGTTAAAGCGAAAAATTATTGAAATTCCAGCCGATACTCAAGGCTTTGATCTTGAACGCTTAGAGCAGGTCATGCAAAGTTCAGGCGCAAAAGCGTGCTTACTCACGGCCAATTATCAAAATCCATTGGGGTTTTGCTTAAGCAATGCAGAAAAAGAAAAAATTGCACAGCTGGCTGCGCGCTATCAGTGCTATGTGATTGAAGATGATATTTATGGTGAATGTTGTTTCAGTTCGAGTCGTCCGTTGCCGATTAAGTATTGGGATCAGCAGGGTTATGTGATTTTCTGTGGTTCGGTTTCCAAATCACTTTCAACTGCGTATCGGGTAGGTTGGTTTTGTATTCCGCAGCGCTTAGCGCATTTGAAGGCTACGTTGCTGATGCAAAATATCACAGTGAATACACCCTTGCAGTTGGCACTGGCCGATCTCATTTATAGTCGTGCTTATCGGGAGCATTTACAGCAGTTAAAGCCGATTTTGAAACAGCAAGTTGAGCAATACCGACACATGATTCAGCATGCCTTTATCGGAATTGAGTTACGTATCAACCAGCCCTTAGGCGGCTATGCACTGTGGTTACAGCTGCCCGAGTGTATCGATGGTTTAGATATGTACTATTTTGCTCAGCAGCACGGCATCAATATAGTGCCGGGTGAAGTCTTTGGTGAAGGGCAGCGTTATAAAAACTGTATCCGACTCAATGCAGGCCATGAACTTTCAACAGATATCCGCGCAGCGGTCACCTTGTTGGCCGATTGGGTGAAAGCGCAACTCAGCAGTTCGACGCTGGTCAAAAAAGCGGTATAAAAAAGCGCCTCTTTTTAGGCGCTTATGGATTAAAAATCGGCTTTGAGGACGATACGATAACGAGCTTTTCCAGAATGTAACCGTTCCAGTGCTCCATTCAACTGTGACATAGGATACAGTTCAATTTGTGGCGCAATGTTTTTACGTGCAGCGAATTTGAGTAGCTGACGTAATGCTGCAGGGGAGCCAGTGGGTGAACCCGTGATAGACTTTGCTCCACCAATTAGGCTACCTGCATTTAATTTGATGGGCTCTAGAGGCAAGCCTAGCAAATGGATCGTGCCTTTTGGTGCCAGTGTACTGATATAGGTAGGCCAATTGAGCGTGACATTCACCGTACTGAGGATGAGATCAAATTTGCCTCGCTGGGTTTTAAGCGCATCCACATCACGGCTATTCACCACATGATCTGCACCCATGGCCTTCAGCTCGTCAGTTTTGTCGAGGTTCGAGGTGAATGCCGTAATTTCACAGCCCCATCCTCGAAGTAATTTAATAGCCATATGCCCTAAACCACCAATGCCAATCACGCCGACATGGTGAATGGCTTGAATTTGGTGTTTTAAAATCGGATCAAAAACGGTAATTCCGCCGCACAATAAAGGACCCGCAGACTCAGGATCCAGTTCTTCTGGTAAAGGAATAATCCACTGCCAACCTGCGCGAACTTTATCGGCAAAGCCACCTGCATGACCGACGATGGTTGCTGTCGACCCACCTGTACAGAGCACTTGTTGGCCCGACACACAGGGGTCACAGTGTTGGCAGCTTTCTGCCGTCCAACCAATACCGACGCGCTGTCCAAGTTTAAGCCCTTTGGCTTCGGAGCCTAAGCGACTGATGGTGCCAATAATTTCATGACCAGCGACAACGGGATAGACCGAAGAGTTCCATTCATTATTAATGACCGAAACATCGGAATGGCATAATCCACAATATTCGACTTGGACTTCGACCTGATGGGGTTGCAGTTCACCGGCATCGAATTGATAGGGTTGTAATGCTGCGCCTGCTTGCATTGCCGCATAGGCACGAATGGTATTGTCCGTCATATTCTATATCCTTATTTTCCTGTTTTTTATGTACTTTTATTTAAAATGGCAGCTGTTTTCATGGTCATTGACCATGCCGACCGCTTGCATAAAGGCATAGCAGGTGGTGGGTCCGACAAATTTAAAGCCCTGTTTTTTTAGGGTTTTAGACATATTTTGGCTTTGAGGTGTCTGTGCAGGCGCTGTGCGGTAGTCTGGGACATCATTGTTGATTGCGTGTTGCTCGACAAAGTTCCAGAGCCACTCAACGGGGTTGATGCCTTGTTGTTTCAGGGCTTGCCATGCAATCGCATTGTCACGAATGGCGGTCAGCTTCCCGATATGGCGAATTAAGCCGATATCTTGGACTTTTTCGGCTAAGTCTGTATCACTTAAAGCCGCAATCTGTTCAATGGAATATTGAAAAAACTGGCGATGATAATGTTCACGCTTTTTCAGGACAGTAATCCATGACAGCCCCGCTTGTTGACCTTCGAGGCAGAGCATCGCAAATAATTGCTTTTCATCATGTAGTGGTTTACCCCACTCATGATCATGGTAGTCGATGTAAAGTGGGTCTGAGGAGCACCATCCGCAGCGTTGAGTGGTCATGAACATGCTCCTGATCTTTTTATAGGGTAAAAGGTGCCCATTGGTCGTGTTGATTGTCCCAATAAAATAATTGGGCGTGTTCGAGGTCGGAAAAGTTAATCCAAACATCTTTTCCTGTTTTTTCAGTAAATCCAGTGCTGATTAAAAGCGCATCTTCGGTAATTTCCATGATCCAACCTTGGTGGCTTTGTCCAGCCAAGATGATTTTTTGTTGATTGCCTGATTCAGCAAATTCGACCAGACGGTTGATCAACGCTTCTGACATGAAAAATTCCTAAAGTTAACGTAAATAAGGATAGGGATTTACTGCACCACGGCCTTTACCTTGTAAATAAAGTCCATAATGCAAATGTGGGGCTGTGTGCCGTGCATTGCCTGTATTGCCGACATAGCCAATCAGGTCGCCTTTTTTGACATAGTCGCCGACACTTAAGCCACGTTTATGGTCATCAAGATGAGCATAGTAATGCCAAGTGCCTGCTGGCCCCATAATCCAAACCACTTTACCACCCAAATTGTTATTGCGTAAGTCTGCGACGAGTCCTTCTGTGGCAGAAAAAACTTTTGTTCCACGTGGAGCCAGAATGTCGATGCCTTCATGCGTCCGTCCGCTACTGCGGGACGCTCCCCAAGTATCTGTGAGCCCGTGACGTTTAATGCCTTGAACGGGTACAGGCAGCTGCTGAGCTAAACGCATGTTTTTCAGCTGTTGGACTTGTGAGGCCGGTAATTGACTTCCACTCGGCGCAGGCGGCGTAGTACGGCAAGCTGCGAGTAACAGAATCACAAAACATAAACTGGCAAGCGCAGAAAGGCGGGGCAAACAATTACGCACGAACAATCCTTTATTATTTCAGTGATCTAATTTTAAAGTGTCAGGGTGAACCCAATGGATCACCCAACTATGTCACAGTTGAATTGCCGAGATCAATTTTTTCATCGCAGTTGGGATGCCCATTTCTGTGACGTTTTGTATGTCTAGCCATGTGCTGGCCAATTCTATACCTAAATGTTCGAGCTGGTCGGCATCGACTTCAAAGCAAAGCGCTTCTAGTTGCCAAGTGAAATGGGTGAAACTATGCGAAATGTCAGCGCGTTGCGAGACTTGTTTTAGTCCTAGACTTTGGCACAGTTGCGAGAACTCATCACGATTTTCAAAAATAGGTAAACACCATAAACCGCCCCAGAGTCCACTATTGGGACGCTGTTGCCACAGCCATTGATTGTGATGACGCAGTACCAAAACTTGGGCTGACTTCACAGGCACAGCTTTCTTGGGTTTTTTAAAAGGCAGTTCAGTTTCTAGCCCTTGTGCATGAGCCTTACAGTGTTGCTGCATTGGGCAGTATAAACACAGCGGTTTTTTAGGGGTACAGACGGTTGCCCCCAAATCCATGATGGCTTGGGTATAGTCGTGGTTACGTTCAGTTGGACAGAGTTCAGTGGCCAGTTGCCACATGCTGCGTTCATGCACAGGTTTGCTTAGATCATCCTCAATGGCAAAAAAACGCGCGAGCACGCGTTTTACGTTGCCATCCATAATGACACCGTACTGACGTAAACCCAAAGACATCAGCGCCCCTGCGGTTGATGGACCAATACCTGGCAGTTCAATCCAGTCCTCTAAAGTTTGAGGAAAGTACCCCCGACGGGCCACAACCCCTGCGGCTTTATGCAGATTACGTGCACGGGCATAGTAGCCCAGACCTGCCCAGTAAGGTGCGACCTCATCCCATGATGCTGTCCCTAAAGTTTCAACCGTTGGGAAGCGTTCGATAAAACGCTCGAAGTATTGCAGCACAGTTTTGACTTGGGTCTGTTGCAGCATAATTTCAGACACCCAGACTTTGTAGGGATCATCGGCCACTTGCCATGGCAGGTCATGTCGACCATGAACATCAAACCAAGTCAGTAATGCATCTGAAAAAGAGAAAGGAGACATCGGAGGCACAAGCAAAAAATTCGGCTTAGTATAACTGAATGTCTTTTCTGAGCCCGAGTTTTTGCGCATAAAAAATGGCGCTTACGCGCCATTTAAAACCATAAAAACTTAGTCTTTCGTCATGCCCCAACGTGCATCGAGTTTTAGCTCTTGGTCTTTGTAGCGTGGAATAATATGGATATGTAAGTGTTCAGACACATTCCCAAATATTTCACCGTCATTAAAACCAATATGAAAGCCTGAAGGTTGATGACGTAATTGGAGTTCATTACGTGCTAGTTCCAGCAAAGACATTAAACTTTTACGTTCTTTATCGGTAATGTCAAAAAATGAGCTCACATGACGTAGAGGGATAATGACACAGTGACCTTTAGACAGTGCATTGGGTTCGGGCAAAATCACCCCAAAGTCATTTTTATCAAGCACGTCATATTCATCAAAATTACAATATTGGCAGTGGGTCTCAGTCATTGTTATCTCCTCTAAAATCTAATTATGTATCCTGTTGGATCTGAAAAATCAAATATTTGAATTCTCAGCTCTAGTTAAGCACTGAGATTGCGTTCTAGCAAGTCATACATTGCATCTAGCCCTTGTCTTTCTGCTTCTGGGTTATAGCCCAAGTCTACGCCATTGGCTTTGGCACGCTCATCGGCCAATGGGTTGCTAAAACCGTGCTTCGCATCTTCAAAAATGATGACTTCATGGTCCACTTTTGCAGCATGCATTTCTTCACGGAAGCTGGCAACATCATCCAAAGTAACCATGCTGTCTAACTCACCATGTAAAACTAAAATTTCACCCTGAATTTGACCTTCGATCGCGGGGGCTTTCGGTGCCAATGTCGCGTGGAAAGTCGCCACTGCTTTAAGCGGTGCACCTGAGCGAGCTAAGTCTAAAACCACTTTACCGCCATAACAAAAACCAATCGCCGCCAGTTGAGTGGGATTCACTTCAGGCTGGGCTGCAAGTGTATCTAAACCTGCTTGCGCACGGTTGACGATGGTGTCTGCATCGGCAAAAGTTTGCATCATCCATTCATAGGCTTGTTTCGCATCTGTGGTAACATTTTTGTCGCCGTACATATCAATCGCCAGTGCGGCATAACCGTGTTCAGCCAGTTCGCGAGCACGTTGTTCAGTATATTCATTTCGGCCCCACCATTCGGGTGCAACGATGATACCTGCATGCGGTGTTTGAGAGCTTGGTGCTGCAAAATAACCAACTAAGCGTTGTCCATCGGCTGCGTTATATTGAATTTCTCGAGTTTGAATACTGATTGTCATGCTCAAATCCTGATAGATGATCTGCTCTGATTAAAGCATAAAAACTTTTACAAGGATTTGAAAAATATTCCGATGTACATGAGAAATGTGAGAAATTATTTTTTAAAGGCACATATAAAAAAAGAAGGATCTGAATCCTTCTTTTTCTTTATTAAGAGTTGTGTACTTTAGACTTTGCCACGGGATAAAAATCCGACAATCGCAAGAATCACAGCAATCACCAATAAAATAATCGCAAAGTCTTTGGATAAACCTGCTACGCCGCCAAAACCAAGTAAACTTGCAATCAGTGCAATCACTGCGAAGATAATCGCCCAACGAAACATAATTTTTCTCCATAGATGTTCTTATTTATTACTCTATTAGTATAGAAACAACGTTCGGACACACTGTGTTACTTTTGTTTAAAAAGTGTTCCGTTTGTATTTTAAGTTTATGAATATGATGTAAATATTGACACTTTAGATAGCTCTGAAAGCCATGTGACTATAGGTTATAATAGTGCATTCAGTTTTATTGGCAGTGGTTATGTCCAACGAATTAAGACCAGAGTTTTGGAAGCATTATGCGCTCACTGAGCTACGTTCAGCAGAGTGGGAAGCGTTGTGTGATGGTTGTGGTCTATGCTGTTTGGTGAAACTTGAAGATGAAGAAAGCCAAGAAGTCGCCTATACCAAAGTGGCCTGTAAACTGCTGGACTGTCAAACGGCCAGTTGTCGGGATTATCCGAACCGAAAGCAGCATGTGCCCGATTGTATCCAGCTCACGCCCGAACTTTTAGACACGATTCATTGGTTACCTCCGAGCTGTGCTTACCGCCGTCTGCATGAAGGTAAAAATTTGCCCAGATGGCACTATTTGAACACGGGCTCACGGCAAAGTATTCTGAAAGCGAAAAAGTCTGCGGCAGGACGTTGTATTTCTGAAGAAGAGATTCAGGATGACGACATTGAAGACTATATTGTGCGTTGGGTTCGCTAGTCGATAAAAGCACCATCAAATTGCATGAAAAGCTTGTGTCATTTGCCTGAATTTGCCATAACATAAGCATTCGATGAACGCATGATAAGTCCTAGCCCTATGTCCGATAGCAATATTCCACTGCCTGAACGTTTACGCCCGCGTGATTTATCTGAAATTATTGGGCAGGATCACTTATTGGGTGAGCAGGCACCGCTCCGCCAAATGATCGATCAAGGGCATTTGCCATCGATCATTTTTTGGGGGCCGCCAGGTGTGGGGAAAACCACGATTGCTTTACTGTTGGCGCAAGCAATCGACCGACCATTTGTCAGTCTATCTGCGCTCAATACGGGGGTTAAAGAGCTCCGTGAGATCATTGCTGATGGCGGAGATTTAATGCCACCTGTGGTGTTTATTGACGAAATTCATCGTTTTAACAAATCACAGCAAGATGCCTTACTGAATGCTGTGGAGAAAGGCAAAATTACCCTCATTGGTGCCACCACCGAGAATCCTTCTTTTGAAGTCAACAGTGCGTTGTTGTCGCGTTGTCAGGTCTATACCTTAAATGCGCTCGATGCCGATGCGATTCAAACTTTATTACTGCAAGCGATTAAGAACGATCCATTTTTAAAAGAGCGTTATATTCAAATTGAAGAATTTGAAGCATTGGTGCAGTTTGCTGCAGGTGATGCCCGCAAAGCCTTGAATTTAATTGAACTGATTGCGGGCACCTTCGAACCGGACCTTGAAAATATCGTGACCAATGCAATGGTGGTCAAAGTTGCACAGCAAAATATCGCCCGTTATGACAAATCGGGTGAGCAGCACTATGATTTGGTGTCGGCCTTTATTAAGTCGATTCGAGGGAGTGATCCTGATGCTACTTTGTATTGGATGGCACGTATGCTCAAAGGCGGTGAAGATCCTGTTTTTATTGCCCGTCGGATGTTGATTGCAGCCTCTGAGGACATTGGCAACTCAAACCCTAATGCACTTCTGCTTGCTGGAGAATGCTTCCGTTCTGTTCAAGTGGTGGGCATGCCAGAGTGTCGAATTATTCTTGGACAGTGTGCAGTGTATTTGGCGACCAGTGCCAAAAGTAACAGTACTTATCTTGCCATCAACAAAGCATTGGACTTGGCCGAGAAAACAGCGAATTTACCTGTGCCGTTGCATTTAAGAAATGCTCCGACCAAGTTGATGAAAGAGCAGGGCTATGGCGTCGACTACTTGTATCCGCACAACTATCCAGAGCATTTTGTGATGCAAGAATATTTACCCCCTGAGCTCAAAGGAACCAAACTGTATGAGTCGGCACGCAATAAGCGTGAGGTTGAGGGAGAGCGTTTACAGCAACGCCGTTGGCAACAAGAACAGCAACAGCAGCAGTAATAAAAAAGCCTGATGAATAAATCAGGCTTTTTGTTTTTGGGGCTTAGGATTTAGTCACATTCATTGAGCAGTTTTGTCTTTAAGCACTGTAGCGTTTTTATGTTCCGATGTGCGTATTTATCAATTTTAATGCCACAGGTAACACAGCGACCAATAAGGCGATTGCCATCGTGATGTTAAAGCTCAAGGCAAAGCGTGGTTTCATCAGATATTTGCGTAAGAAAAGACCACCGACAGCCCAAACCCCGACACATGGAATGCCGGGACTAAACACGGATGAAGTCACAGAGTGTCATACCATTACAGGCTTGGTTGAGTATTTGCTCAGGGTTGAAGTGGCAGACATCAAGTCTTATAAAAAGTTTCATACTGATGTTTTGGGAACGATTCCATCCATTAGCTCGATCACCAGTTTTTTGGTGATGGATACCACTAAAAATCGATACACCAATCTATAAATGCTTAGGTGGGAAGATAAAAAACCGAGCGAAACCGCTCGGTTTTTTAACTGAATGCATATAGTTTCGCGGGATCAGATCAAACGAGGCACTTTATCTTTTCAACAGAGCATTGAATGTTGAATCATTGCTGCATCAAGCTCTTGAAGACTATTCAATTATTTAAAGTTACCCTCTAAAAACTGTTGTAGGCGTTCACTTTTGGGGTGAATTAAAACTTCTTTTGGATCACCTTGTTCTTCAATTCTGCCTTGATCTAAGAAAATGACATGATTGGACACATGGCGTGCGAAGCCCATTTCATGGGTGACCACAATCATGGTTCGGCCTTCTTCAGCCAAACTTTGCATCACTTTCAACACCTCACCCACCAGTTCAGGGTCTAGAGCACTGGTCGGTTCATCAAACAACATCACTTCAGGTTCCATCGCTAAGGCACGGGCAATTGCAACACGCTGTTGTTGTCCTCCTGACAAAAAAGACGGATATTTCTTTTCGACACTTTCAGCAAGCCCAACTTTTCTTAAGTATTTTCGTGCACGCTCTTCCGCCTCACTCCGCTTTAGCCCCAAGACATGAATGGGTCCTTCAATAATATTTTCTAATACCGTCATATGCGACCATAAATTGAAATGTTGAAAGACCATCATCAGTTGGGTGCGCATTTTTTGCAGTTGTTTGGGATTTGTCGCTTTGAGATCGCTATTTTTATCTAAAGTGGTCTCTAACTGTTCACCATTGAGCTGAATGCTGCCTTGGCTTGGTTGTTCTAGAAAATTGATGCAACGAAGAAAGGTACTTTTACCTGAACCTGAGGAACCAATAATACTAATCACATCACCTGCGCGTGCCTCAAGTGAAACCCCTTTTAAGACTTCATGATCGCCAAAACTTTTACAAAGGTCTCGAATCACCAGTTTTGCTGAATTTTCCATTGTTTCTCCTAATGATTCGATGGTTTTAAAAACGCCAACCAGCGTTGTTCCAATTTACGAAAGATCCAAATGAGGATAAATGCCAGACAGGCATACAGCACAGCGGCAATGCCAAAGGCATCAAACGTGGCATAAGTGGCAGCATTGACATCCCGTGCAATTTTGAGAATATCAGGCACGGTTGCAGTGAAGGCAATGGTGGTTGCATGCAGCATCAAAATGACTTCATTGCCATAAAACGGCAATGCTCGGCGTAGCATAGATGGAATAATAATACGGGTATAGCGTTTCCAAGGTGACATGCCAAAGGCTTTTGCCGCCTCAATCTCGCCGTAGGGAATCGAACGTATCGCCCCTGCAAAAATTTCAGTGGTATAAGCCGCTGTATTGAGTGCAAACGCTAAAATGGTGCAATTGAGCCCTTCTCTAAAAAACTCATCGAGCCGTTCATGGGCATGGACAAATTCGAGGCTATAAATCCCAGTATAAATAATCAGCAGCTGCACATATAACGGTGTACCACGGAAAATATAGGTAAAAAACCAAACAGGTGCACGTAAAAAAGCATGCTCAGAAACTCGAGCAATTGACAAAGGCACAGCCAGAACAAAACCAATCGCAATCGATAAGACCAGTAGCCACGCGGTCATGGCGACCCCAGTCATTTGAAAACCATCGGTCCACAGATAGGACTGCCAGTATTGTTGAATAATTTCAATCATAGTTGTCCCTTTTTCACACCAGCAGAATAACGACGTTCCAGCCACATGAGAATCAAATTCGAAAGGGTGGTGATGGCCAGATAAATGACGGCTGCAACAATACTGAAATAGAACACTTGCATGCTGCTTCGACCTGCATCTTGGGTAATTTTGACGATGTCGGTCAAACCAATTAAGGACACCAAGGCGGTGGCTTTAATCAGGACTTGCCAGTTATTGCCAATCCCAGGTAAGGCAAAGCGCATCATTTGTGGAAAGAGGACACGCCTGAAGACTTGAAATGGGGTCATGCCATAGGCATATGCAGCTTCAAGTTGACCTTTGGGGACGGCTTGAAATGCTCCACGGAAGGTTTCCGTAAAATAGGCCCCATAAATAAAGGCTAAAGTAATCACCCCTGCCACAAAGGGATTGATGTCAATTTGCTCCATATGGATCGATTCGGTAATCAAGTTCAATCCAAGTTGCAGGCTATAGAACAACAACAACATGATCACTAGATCAGGAACACTACGAATGAGCGTGGTATAGAGAGTTGCAACGTGACGTAAGATTTGAATACGAGAGAGTTTGGCACTTGCCCCAAACAATCCAATAATGATCGAAAGTACCAGTGATAACAAAGCAAGCTGTATGGTCATCCAAGTGCCACTGAGTAATACGGGACCATAGCCAGACAGAAACATACTCAGTTTCTCCGAGTAAAAATATAAAATTTTATAAATCAGCAATATATATAGGGTGTCGGTGTTGAACCGACACCCTATAGATTAATAAATGCTGAAGGAGAAGTATTTTTTCTCGAGTTTCTTATAGGTACCGTCGGCAATAATTTCAGCTAACGCTTTATCAATATTCTTTTTCAGATCGACATCTTCTTTACGTAAGCCGATTGCAGCACCCACACCGAGTGTTTTGGCATCGACCACATTATTGCCTGCAAAAGCAAAGCCTTTGCCTTTCGCCGATTTTAGGAAACCAGCATCGACCATAATCGCATCTTGTAATGTTGCATCTAGACGTCCCGAAACCATGTCTTGGTAAAGCACGTCTTGGTTTGGATAAGGAACTACATTCACACCTTTAGGCGCCCAATAGGCTTTTGCATAGCCTTCTTGAATCGTACCTTGTTGTACACCCACACGTTTGCCTTTTAGGGATGCAGGCGTAGGGAGTAAAGGAGAGCCTTTCTTTGCAACCATGCGGGTAGGCGTGTTGTAAATTTTATTACTAAACGCGATTTGTTTTGCGCGATCTGTAGTAACTGTCATTGAAGACAGAATACCGTCGAATTTCTTCGCTTTGAGTGCAGGAATCATCCCATCAAAGGAGTTTTCTACCCACACACATTTGGCTTTTAATTTGGCACAAATGGCATTGCCCAAGTCGATGTCAAAACCGACCAGCTTATTGTCTGGTGTTTTATATTCAAAAGGTGCATATGCGGATTCTGTGCCAAAACGAATGGTTTTCCATTCTTTTGCTTGGACAGTACTGCTCAGTGCTACGGCTACGAATGTAGTGGAAAGTAGTAATTTTTTTTGCCAGTTTTTCATTTTAAATATAGCCATCCGTAAAAAATCAAATCTAAGAAATAAGACGAAGATAGAACTTACCCTACTGAGTACTTTTGAATAAAAGCAACATCTATACCAGTTTTCTGCTCTTAGGGGATCGATGGATCTTGTCGCCATGAGAGATGAGGAAATAAGGGTATTTTTTCGGTTGGAATAATTTTTATCTGAGAACGTCCTGTTCATATGTTTTTATCATATTAAAAAATGAAGTTGAGACATAGCTGAAATATACCTGAAGTCTTGTGCGCTATGACGTACAGGATTGTTGATTTTTTAACAGTGGCTCAGTGTTTTACAAGACTATTTTTCAGTGTTGAATAGCTCACAAATAAACTGAAGTACTGTAATAGCTATGGAGCTGAAAACAAAAAAACCGAGCGTTTAGGCTCGGTTTTCTTGAATCTGTAACTGATTAGATATCAGAAAGGTCGATACCTAAACGTGCAGCAACTTCTTCATACGCTTCAACCACACCGCCTAAACCTTGACGGAAACGGTCTTTGTCGAGTTTTTTCTTGGTTTCTTTGTCCCATAGACGACAACCGTCTGGAGAGAACTCATCACCAAGAACAATACGGTCATGGAATACACCAAACTCAAGTTTGAAGTCTACAAGTAGCATGCCACCTTGGTCAAATAAGTTTTTAAGAACTTCGTTCACTTGGTAAGTGAGGACTTTCATTTGCTCAAGTTGCTCAGCAGTTGCCCAACCTAAAGCAATTGCTTGAGACTCATTGACCATTGGGTCGCCAAGTGCATCATCTTTGAAGAATAATTCAAAAGTCGGCGGTGTTAATTCCTTGCCTTCTTCTACACCTAAGCGACGGCATAAAGAACCTGCTGCATAATTACGGATTACACATTCAACAGGGATCATGCTGAGTTTTTTCACTAGAACTTCTGTTGGAGAAAGAAGTTTTTCAAAGTGAGTCTCAATGCCAGCCGCAGCCAATTTATCCATGATAAAGGCGTTAAAACGGTTGTTCACCTTACCTTTACGATCTAGTTGTTCGATCTTTTCACCATTGAATGCCGAAGCATCATCACGAAAGACTAAAATCAGGTGGTCTGCACTGTCTGTTTCATAGACAGATTTCGCTTTACCAGTATAGAGCAAGGTTTGTTTTAACATGAGGGAACCTTTTTCAAAAAAAAATGCCTAGTACGACTAGGCTGGCCAATTTTGGTAAATCTGGGTTAACAATTCTGTGGCTTTTTCAGGCGCTGCAAAACTGTTATCGGCATTGAACACAGCGAGGTTGTTGCTGCTGCCGACCGCGGTCAGTCTTAACACATAGACCTGTTGATCGATTTTAATGGTTGCTTCATAACCATTTTTGCTTTGACCAACAATTTGATGGTTGAGGCTGCTGAGGGTGGCAAGCGTATATTGCCAAATTGTAGCAGAATTTCCCTCAATTTTGAGCAGCGGATTCTTATTTCCGTCAATAATCAATTGAGGGCGACTCACAGCTGTATCAACTGTTTCCGTTGATTCTGCATTCGACATGACTTGAGCAGCTTGAGGGCGCGGCATTGCAAAACGGTTTCCGCGCTTGTTTTCAAGTACAGGTGCATGTTCAAGAGCGAGTGCTTCAACCGTTGGAGCTGGATACAACGGCGTTGCAGGTCGAACCATAGAGCCTTCAGGGTACTTAAGAGGTTCTAAGGTTGCTGTTTCTTTATAGTCCAAACTACCGTTATTGACTGCAAGGGAACTACAACCCGCTAAACTGACGACTGAAAGTGCGAGAGTAAGACCTAAACGTAATTGCATATTGATGTGCTCTTTATTTAATGACACCCGCCGTTGTGAGTGCTTCACGGAGCGGTGTGCGATATTGTTCTGCAAGTGGTGTTAATGGTAAACGAATACCCGTTTCGATTAACTCCATTTCATGAAGTGCCCATTTCACAGGAATTGGGTTTGATTCGCAAAATAGAATTTCGTGTAAATTTGCAACTTGGGTATTTAGGTTTTCAGCTTGTTCAGCTTCGCCTGCCAGTGCAGCCGCGCAAACATCGCTCATTTCTTTGGGTGCAACGTTTGCAGTCACAGAAATATTGCCTTTTGCTCCCGACAGAATCAGTTGATAAGCCGTTGCATCATCACCTGAATAGACGGTCATCGCTTTGCCAGCAAGGCCTTCGAGCAGTGCTTGACCACGCGGGACATCACCTGTGGCATCTTTGATGCCCACAATTTGAGGAATATCGGCCAAACGAATAACTGTTTCATTCGCCATATCGACACCCGTACGACCAGGTACGTTATACAGAATTTGAGGAAGATCAACAGCTTCAGCAATAGCTTTATAGTGCTGATATAAGCCTTCTTGGGTCGGTTTATTATAATAAGGGGTAACCAGAAGAGCAGCATCTGCACCGAGTTCTTTGGCTTCTTTAGTCAACTCGATGGCTTCACGCGTTGAATTCGCGCCAGTACCCGCAATAATAGGGATGCGTTTGTTTGCGACACGAATGATTTCTTTAATCACTTGTGTATGCTCTTTCATGCTTAGAGTAGACGCTTCACCCGTTGTACCGACAGCAACAATGCTATTTGTGCCTTGTGCGATGTGCCACTCAACGAGCTTCTCTAGACCCTTCCAATCTACGCTGCCATCTTCAAACATAGGGGTGACGATTGCGACAATTGAGCCTTGGATGGTCTGTGCTTGCTGAGTCATTTTAAAAAAATATCCTATTTGTCCATCCAGTTAGGCCAGAAAAACATAAGATTGGATGGGTGCGTATTTTAATTTATAGCATTTTCAAAGCGCTGATGCATTGAATAATGCTTATGCAAATTATGAACGAACACAACATGAAGAACAATATGCTTTAGTCAAAGTGTATAAAAACTTTATCTTTCGCTACAAAAATACAGCTTGTTCAAATGGTAGACAAAGAAAAGCATCTTATTTTGCATCTGAAAAGGGCGTTTTGCATAACCTATGGCCGCGGATTGAGGTATTTAAAGAAAGAATCTCTTCATTTCAATTGAGGCTTAGAACCCGATCAAACGGAATATTGGGATGCAAGGTCAGGATTGAAGTGCTTTTAACGCTTACACGATTTCTCTAAACAGCGACGACATCGTCCTTTTAATGTTATAGATCAATGTCCAACATTTTGTTCTATATTTTATTTTTGCTTCAATTTGCCGCAATACCCATTGCACTCAAGGTTGTAGTCATTTAGTTTTGACCCGTGAGGATGAATACTGTTTTATAAATTAAGCTAAGCTTGGCCTTCGAGCGCAGAACTAAAAGGACAGAGAAGAATGCAGAAGAATATGGCATTGATTGTGGTGGATGTACAAAATGGTTTTACGCCTGGTGGAAATTTAGCGGTAGCAGGATCAGATCAAATTATTCCTAAAATTAATCAGCTTGGCGCTTATTTTGACACTATTGTACTCACCCAAGATTGGCATCCTGAAAATCACGTTTCTTTTGCAGACAACCATCCCGATCAACAGGCCTTTCAAACCATTGAATTAGACTATGGCACACAAGTACTCTGGCCACGTCACTGTGTACAAGGCACACAGGATGCTGAACTGCATCCCGATCTTGACCTTGCCAAAGCGCAGTTGATCCTTCGTAAAGGATGTCATGCGCACATTGATAGTTATTCTGCTTTTTTAGAAGCCGATCATAAAACCCAAACGGGACTCGCAGGCTATTTAAGAGAGCGTGGGATTGATACCGTGTTTATTGTTGGGATTGCAACTGACTTTTGTGTGGCATGGACGGCAATAGATGCCTGCAAACTCGGTTTTCAAACTTATGTGATTGCTGATGCCACCAAAGGTATTGATTTACATGGTTCTTTACAACATGCATGGCAAGAAATGCTGGCCCATGGTGTGAAACGTCTGTATTGCAAAGATATTGTGCAACAATATGCCGTGAATTGATGCGCTGAGCCAATCGGCTCACCTCAATCACCAATATCGACATTATAAAAACATGCAGTAGGGAAAGGTCATGGGCACTTTTTTAAAATTTACCGCTTGGATTCAAAAAACCTTTGCTCTATGGGTCGTGTTATTTGCAGGCATTGCGCTCCTGAGCCCTGAAACTTTTGTTTGGATGAAAGCTTATATCACATGGATGTTGGGTCTAATCATGTTTGGTATGGGCATGACCATGACATTGGATGATTTTAAAGGGGTGATGCAAAGCCCTAAAGCGGTTGCAATTGGGGTAGCAGCTCAGTTTGTGGTGATGCCAAGCGTGGCTTATCTGTTGTGTTTATTGTTTCGCTTGCCGACTGAAATTGCGATCGGGGTGATCTTGGTGGGTTGCTGTCCGGGTGGCACAGCATCCAATGTGATTACTTATATGGCGAAAGGCAATACGGCTTTGTCTGTCGCATGTACTACGGTATCGACCTTATTGGCGCCTGTTCTGACTCCCGCGATTTTCTATCTGTTGGCCAGCCAATGGATTGAAATTAATGCATGGTCGATGCTGAGTTCAATTTTACAGGTGGTTCTGTTCCCGATTATTTTAGGGCTGGTGGTACGTGCCGTGCTGAAACAGAAAGTCGAAAGCTATATTTCGGTGATGCCCTTAATTTCTGTAGTGGCGATTGTGCTGATTGTGGCAGCGATTATTGGCGGCTCAAAAGCACAAATTTTAGAATCAGGCTTATTGATTTTAGCTGTGGTGGCATTACATAACGCGATTGGTTATTTACTTGGCTTTGGAGCTGCACGGATGTTTCACTTGCCACATGCCGACTGTAAAGCGGTCTCGATTGAGGTTGGTATGCAAAACTCAGGACTAGGCGTGGCTTTGGCAGCTGTACATTTTGCCGCTTCGCCAATTACGGCTGTACCCAGCGCAATCTTTAGTTTGTGGCATAACATTTCAGGGCCAATTTTAGCCAGTTATTGGGCCGCGAAAGCAGACGCTACAGCCAAAGAAAAAAGTGAAAAGGAACATATGTCGGTTTGAATACTGTACGCTGTTGCAGCTTTAAGCATAAAGTCAGGATGAATTTTCTATTTGGCATGAGGTTGTAACTAAACTGTCATAAAGACTACCTAACATCCCTGCCAAACACTTCATAACAGACTGTTGCAAACAGCATTGAGAGGGTATGGATAATTTTCAGCATTCATCGGCGACGTATTTTAACCGAGAGCTATCGTTATTTGAGTTTCATCAGCGGGTTTTAGCACAAGCATTAGATCCGAGTTTGCCTGTGCTGGAGCGCTTAACTTTTTTAATTATTTTTTCACGTAATTTAGATGAGTTTTTTGAAATTCGTATTGCGGGCTTAATGAAACAACGCGATATGAATGTGATAGCACGAACCCCTGATGCTGTTCCCACTGAAGTGATATTAGAAGACCTGTCCCAATCCATTCATCGTGCCGTTAAAAAACAGTTTGAAGTTTTAAATCATTCGATTTTGCCTGAGTTACAAGCACAAGGCATTCAGTTCATCCAGTTCCAAGATATTTTAGAAAAACATAAAGCGTGGATTGCAGAATATTTCGCCAGAGAAATTCAACCGGTTTTGACCCCAATCAGCTTAGATCCGTCACATCCTTTTCCTCGCCTCGTGAATAAAAGTCTGAATTTCATTGTGAGTTTACAAGGTAAAGATGCTTTTGGACGAAGCATTGAAATGGCGATTGTCCCTGCACCGCGCTCATTACCGCGTTTAATTCAGATGCCGAAAAACGTGGCAGGCAATATCGACACGCAGATTTTTTTAACCGCAATGATTCAGCAGCACATCAGTGATCTGTTTCCGGGGATGAAAGCCACGGGTTGTTATGCTTTTCGTGTGACGCGTAATGCCGATCTGATTTTGTCGGAAGATGTTGATGATTTGGCGGTGGCATTGAAAGATGAGCTGTCTTCACGCCGTTTTGGTCGTGCGGTGCGTTTAGAAATCGAAGATGACTGCCCCGAAACGGTGATTGATTATTTGCTTAAGGAGTTTGATTTAACCGAGCAGGAGCTTTATCGCATTGATGGGCCGATCAATCTTTCACGCCTCAGCACCAGTTGTGACCGGCCTGAATTAAAGCATACAGTGTTTATTCCAGTCATTCCCAAAGTTTTGCGTAAACAAAAAAGTACCTTTGATACCTTAAAAGCACAGGATGTATTGTTGCATCATCCTTTTGATTCTTTTCAGCCTGTGATTGGTTTATTAAAAGAAGCAGCGAAAGACCCAAATGTGCTGGCGATTAAACAAACCCTTTACCGCAGTGGACCTGACTCTGAAATTGTACAGGTCTTGGCAGAAGCAGCACGAAATGGCAAGGAAGTCACAGCCGTGATTGAGTTGCGGGCGCGTTTTGATGAAGAGTCGAATATTACCGTGGCCAATATTTTGCAAGAAGCGGGCGCGGTGGTGGTGTATGGCATTGTCGGTTATAAAACCCATGCCAAAATGATTTTGATCGTACGCCGTGAAAATGCTCAGTTGATCCGTTATGCCCATCTGGGCACAGGCAATTATCATGCGGGCAATGCGCGTATGTATACTGATTATGGGTTGATGACCACACAGCCTGATATTTGTGAAGATGTACATCGTATGTTCCAAGAACTGACGGGGATGGGCAAAATGGCCAAATTGAAGGCGTTGTTACATGCGCCTTTTACGTTACACAGTGAACTGTTAAAACTGATTGAGCAAGAAATTCAGTTTGCACAAGCCGGTCAAAAGGCGCGTATCATCATTAAAGTCAATGCTTTGACAGAGCCTCAGTTAATTGCTGCACTGTATCGTGCATCACAAGCAGGGGTACAGGTTGATCTGATTATCCGCTCGATCTGCTGTTTGATTCCACAGGTCCAAGGCATGTCTGAGAATATCCGAGTGCGTTCGATTGTGGGCCGTTTTTTGGAACACACCCGAGTGTATTGTTTTGAGCATGGCGGTGAGAAAAAGCTGTACTGTGCCAGCGCAGACTGGATGGGCCGTAATTTATTTTCGCGTGTTGAAACCTGCTTTCCAATATTAGATCGCGTTTTGAAAAAGCAGATTTATAAAGACGGATTAATCAGTTACTTAAATGATTGTTTGAATGCTTGGGAGCTACAAGCCGATGGTCATTGGCTTAAAGTGGCCTGTACCGATCCAGAGCAAAGGTATAGTGCGCAGCAACATTTAATTGCGCAGAAGCAACTCAAAATTTAACAGTTGCCATAAAAAAAGCCTGACGTAGGTCAGGCTTTTTTTATGGTTGGACTTAGTTAAGAGGCTTTAGATTGTTTTGCTTTTAAAATTTCCGTTCTTAAGCTTTGCGCCAACTCTGCAGACTCAGCACCCATGCCATTGACCATAAAGGCATGACGGGTCAAGACATTGGTTGGATTAGGTAAATTTACCAATTGGTAACTTTCAGAGATGTCTTTCAATAATTCGTTACTTAAATGTACCGCACTTTCTTTGGCAGACAACTGTTGGACCAAACGCTCAGCAGCTTGATTCGCAGACAGTTGCATTGCATCGACTGCAGTTGAAATGCCACAACGTGTTTGCAAAACAAAGCGCTTTTCTTCGCGGTAACGTTTATACAAAACCTCAGATAGCAGTTGGAATACACTGCTGACCATCATTAAACATGGCACTGCATTAGGTGTGTCTGTCGACATGCTGAGGGTGGCACCATGCTCATTAAAGGATTGAACTGTAGTGATGTCCGAGCTGTTGAGTTTGTAGTGTTTTAAACAAAGTTCTGTGCTTTTATTGAGGAAAATCTGACACAAATTAAAGTATGGAATAGACACGGTTGTATTCACCGAGTCCATCAACTGTTTCGGGTCATAAAATTGAATATTGAGCGCAACCGAATGATTATCCACGATCACGGGTTTCTGCTCTTTAGGCTTCGCACTGGTTTTGATTTGTTGTTGTGCTTGGGCAATCGCGACCGCCGTATGGTGTTTTTCCTGTTCAAGGGTTTGGGTTAAAACTTGAATTTCATGTTTTAAGCGGGATTCGTTATTGATCCGTGCCAAATATTCGGTACGGCTTGGGCGCGCAATGGCGCGATAAGCTAACCACAGTAAGCCATGAATCGCTAAGGACAATAAAATCGCTAACCACTGAGTCCGTAAAATCTCACCCATACTTGGTTTAATGAGCGTGATTTCAATGCTACCCACTTTCTTTTCATTTTGCAGCGCATCACGGACAAACACTTCGCCATCACGTGTTCGAACTTGGCCACCTGTCGCCAAGACTTGATTGTTGGCATCCAAAATACGAATGGAAGCTACGCTTGGGTTGGTCGCATAGCGATCCACCAAAAGCGCAAGGGAAACCGTGTTGGCAGGCTCCAGCTCTGCAAGACTGTCTGTGACCAATTGAGAGGTCATCAGTTGGCCTTGGTTGGCACGGTTTTCATTCAGTTGATGAGTCGTTGCCAATACCAATAAAAAGGTATGTAAAGCAAAACTTACAATTAATAGGCTAGCAAATAGCCCTTGTCTAGGCGCATTCAACGTAAACTTCCAAAGAAAATATATTCAATTTCGATTATGATTCTAACAATAGTCGTAGCTCAGACCCGAGTCAATTCATGCGAGAAATCATTCTTATTTCATTTTTAGGACCAGACCAGCCGAATCAGTTCACTCGATTAATGCAGGTTTTGTCCACTCATTCATTACAAATTTTAGATGTCGGACAAGCAGTTATTCATAACCAATTGACCTTAGGTATTGTTATTTCTTCAGACGACCAAACCGCAACAGCTTTAGCGATGAAGGAAATTCTAATTTTAGCACATGATATTGGTTTAACTGTACGTTTTAAACCAATCACTACAACTGAATATGACCAGTGGGTGAGCGAAGGTGGGCGGACGCGTTATATCGTCACGGCTTTAGCGCCAGAGCTTGAGGCATCTCACTTACAAGCAGTTACAAATATTGTGTCTAACCAAGGTTTCAACATCGAAACTGTGACCCGTTTGTCAGGTCGTCCAGTCTTAAATGGCGAAGTCGATGGGCCGAAACGCGCCTGTGTTCAATTTGGTTTAAGTGGTCAAATGCTGGATGCCGCAGCCATGCGTGCAGCCTGTTTACGTTTATCACATGAACTGAATGTGGATGTGGCGGTACAAGAAGATAATGCCTACCGTCGTAACCGCCGTTTGGTGTGTTTTGACATGGACTCAACTTTAATCGAGCAAGAAGTGATTGATGAGTTGGCGATTGAAGCGGGTGTCGGTGCACAAGTCGCTGAAATTACGGAACGTGCAATGCAGGGTGAGCTAGATTTCCAACAAAGCTTTCGTGCACGTGTCGCACTGCTCAAAGGGATGGATGCCTCTGTCCTACCTAAAATTGCAGAACGTCTGACCGTTACAGAAGGTGCTGAACGCTTAATTTCAACTTTAAAAGCATTAGGCTACCGCACGGCTATTTTATCAGGTGGTTTTCAGTACTTTGCAGAGTATCTACAAGCCAAACTTGGTATTGATGAAGTCCATGCCAATGTCTTAGACGTTGAAAATGGGGTGGTGACGGGCGAAGTTAAAGGTCACATCGTCGATGGTGCACGTAAGGCACTATTATTACGTGAGTTAGCCGATAAGATGGGCATTTCTCTTGAGCAGGCGATTGCAGTGGGCGATGGTGCGAATGATTTACCGATGCTGTCGATTGCTGGCCTAGGTGTCGCTTTCCGTGCGAAACCGCTGGTGAGACAAAACGCCAATCAAGCCATTTCAAGTGTTGGCTTAGATGGGGTGTTGTATTTATTGGGTGTGCACGATAAAGATTTAAATCGTGCTTAAAGCATCTCGGTGTTATTAAAAACGCAGCCTTTGAGCTGCGTTTTTTTGTTGCAAATTTAAGCGAAAAACGATGAGCGGTCAGTGAAAAATGTCGATAAAAACAACGATCAACAGAATTGGAAAAAATATTTTTAAGCGCTGAAAATACGGGTTTTATTTTGTAATGACACGCCAAGACTGAGCGCGTCTTTGTTTTGGAAAAGTTCAAATCTAAAAAAATGTAATGACAATATAATATGGCGACAAGGTATGTCGCATTCTAAAAATACAAGCCTTTTTTTCTTTTCAAAACTGCTCATAATGCATGCATAGAGTTTGAAAGCTACACAATCCATTAATTTTAAACGGTATCGGGGATGAGTTCAGCACAGTGTACCAGTTGCCTGAATTTATCTTAGACGGAGGTTTTTATGGTAACAGCGAATTTAGCAACCATCGTTGGCTTAAGTTTAGTCGCCGCTGCGTTAATTGCTGTTTTCTTTTCGCCTTATCGTCGCTGGTTGAGTTTTATGGTGGCGGGTATGGTGTTTTGGGGAATATTGGAAGTCATTCGCCTAGGTGTGCAAGCAGTGTTTGAAATGCCGATCACTTATAGCTACTTAACTGCTTTAACTTCAGCGATGCTTATTGTGACGATGTTGCTTCTACGTGAAGATCGTCGCGCAGAACGTGCACTGGCGCAGCGCCGTTGTATTGAACATACACCTGTATATGAAGATGACCAACAGCAGTGTTCTAGCCGCTAAGTCATAACCTCATACCGTAAAAGAAGATGCCTAGAGCATCTTTTTTACGTTCTTACATGATTGTTATACAAAGCCTAGCGGTAAAAATGGCAACTTGTGGTAGCATTGAAAACAGTCAATTTATCAACAATTACAATAGGCTTTCATGTCATGAAACTATCTTCAATTCCTGTGGTTAAACTTCCATTGGTTGATGTCAGCACGGATCCGCTGGATTTAATGGTTACAGGTTTGGCACTTCGTATGAAACAGCTGGCGCGTACCAGTCCAAAATTTATTGAATTAGTTCATGAACGTCAGTTCCGTATTCAAATTGGTACGGATCTGGGTATGGCGCGCCAAATTATTGTGAACAATGGTCAGATTGATACCGTTTCAGGTGATGCTGAAAAAGCCGATTTTATTTTACAGTTTGCGGACAGTGAGCAGGGTGTGAAAACTTTAATCAAAGGTGACCCAACCGCATTTATGACGGGCATGCAAAACGGCAGCATTAAAATGGAAGGTGATTTTGGTCTCTTAGTTTGGTTTAACCAAGTTGCAAAATTGGTTCCACCCAAGCTACCAAAGCCTGTGAAAGCAAAAATTAAAGCCGCTCGCGCATTTTTGAAAGAAAAAACAGGTAAGTAAAAAGATTTTTTAAACGTCTCGATTCCGTCTCCTTTATAAAAGGCAGATTGAGCACCATGCATAAAAAAGCCCTCGATAGAGGGCTTTTTTATGCATGGTGCTTTTATTCGACTTCTAAATTGAAAGTCACGGGTCCATCATTGACCAAATGTACTTTCATGTCGGCAGCAAAAATACCGGTTTGCACATGCTCAAACTGGGTCTTGGCATATTCAACCAGTTGTTCGTATAAAGCCTCAGCATCATTTGGTGGCATGGCTGGTCCAAAGTCAGGGCGTAAGCCTTTTTGGGTTTGCGCCATTAAGGTGAACTGCGAAACCAGAAGAATACCCCCACCGGCTTGGCTGACATTCCAGCCCATTTTGCCTTGTTCGTCGTCAAAAAAACGATACTTTAAAATTTTATCGATCATTTTTTTGCCTTTGTCTAAAGTGTCTTCTTTCCCAAGACCTAAGAAAACCAAGATACCGTGTTGAATTTCGCCTGTGGTTTCACCATCGACCACCACTTTGGCTTCGAGAACGCGTTGTAATAAGGCCCGCATGACTGATTCTATCTACTATTTGATTGTGCAGACTGAAATTGTAGCAAACCTAGTGCAGGGCAGGAGAGACATCGATTGAAAAAACAAGGCCGTTGCGTTGATATCCATAGCAATGTTTAAGTAAAAGAACATAGGCCAAGAGCGATACAATAAAGACATCAACACTTGGATTCTGAATCAAGAGAAACAAGAAATGTCCCGAGTAATTGGTCGAATAGCAAGACCGAATTACCAAAACATGGCTATGCAGCTTAAAAAAATGTGCTTTAATGCAATAAGTTGCTAAAAACCGAAAATGATATGTCTGCCATCATCCAATCCTTATTAGATACTGATCTGTACAAATTTACGATGCTACAGGTGGTCCTGCATAAGTTTCCCCAAGCGCATAGTGTGTACCAGTTCCGTTGTCGCAATTTGGATGACACCGTCTATCCTTTGGTCGACATTCTCGATGATTTAAATCACCAATTAGATTTGCTCTGCCAATTACGTTTTCAAGACGATGAGCTGCAATACCTGCGTGGTTTGCGCTTTATCAAAAGTGATTTTGTCGATTATTTAGAATTGTTTCAGCTCAAACGCCGTTTTATTGTGGCCAGTATTGATCACCAAGGCCGTTTAGACATTCGGATTGAAGGGCCGATGGTTCAAGCCATGATGTTTGAAATTTTTGTGCTTGCTATCGTCAATGAGCTGTATTTCCGCCGTATTCGAAGTGAAGAGGTCATGGTTGAGGGCGAACGTCGCTTACAGGCCAAAGTGGCATTATTAAAACACTATGAAACATCGCAAACGCCAAATGATCCCCCATTTTTAGTCTCTGATTTTGGTACGCGGCGCCGCTATAGTTTGGCGTGGCAAAAACATGTGATTGAAGTGTTTAATCAAGCTGCACCGCATATTTTCCGTGGTACCAGTAATGTCTTAATTGCGAAGCAATTGGGCCTAACCCCGATTGGCACCATGGCACATGAATTCCTACAAGCATTCCAAGCGTTGGATGTACGTTTACGTAATTTCCAAAAATCAGCACTGGAAACCTGGGTACAAGAGTACCGTGGTGATTTAGGTATTGCTTTGACGGATGTGGTGGGGATGGACGCATTCCTGCGTGATTTTGACTTGTACTTTGCCAAATTGTTCGATGGCTTGCGCCATGACAGTGGTGACCCGTATGAATGGGGCGATAAGGCCTATGCCCACTATAAAAAGTTGAAAATTGACAGTAAAACCAAAATGCTGACCTTTAGTGATGGACTGAATTTAGAGAAAGCGTGGGATCTGCACAATTATTTCAAAGACCGTTTCCAAGTCAGCTTCGGGATTGGCACCAATTTGACCAATGATATGGGACAAACCCCTTTAAATATTGTGCTCAAGCTAGTCGAGTGTAATGGTCAGTCGGTTGCGAAAATCTCGGACAGTCCGGGTAAAACTATGACGGATAACGACACCTTTTTGGCGTATTTACGTCAGGTTTTTGAGATTGCTGAAGCAGAAGTCAATTAATCCAGAATATATACCATGCCAGAATCCGTTCTGGCATTGCGCATTAAAAAACTGGTGAATAGTGATATCTCTAATTCTGCTAAAAGAATGCAAAAAATCAGAATAATTGTAAAAATGAGTTGTGCTAAGATCAAAGCATGATCTGAAAATATACGAAATAATATGACACATTCTGCCTTTGATTTTGGCTTGTTGATAGACGCAGAGCAGTTGGTTCCGCATTTAGGGAATGACAAATTACGCATCGTCGATTTAAGCCGTGCTTCAGTCTATGACCAATTGCATATTCCACATGCTTTGCATTTAAAGCCGAAATTTTTGGTGCGCCAAGATGAACAAGCCACCGGTCTACTTCCTGATGTAGACGGTTTACAAGAGCTGATTCGTTATTTGAATATTTCACCCGAGCATCATGTGGTGGTTTACGATGATGAAGGTGGCGCTTGGGCAGGGCGTTTGATTTGGAATTTACACTGCTTGGGTTTTGAAAATACCAGCCTGCTGAATGGTGGAATTCATGCATGGCTTGCAGCAGGACTTCCAACCACTTCTGAAGTGGAACAGTTTGAACCTGTCCGTGCTTTAGTACAGGTCGATCAAGCCAAAATACAGCAGTATCGAATTGAATATGCTGAGTTATTAGAGAAAGTTCAAAGTAGCCAAGTCCAACTCTGGGACTGCCGCACAGAAGACGAATATACCGGCCTGCGTCTTGCAGCGCGACGCGGCGGTCACATTCCAAATGCACTACATTTTGAATGGAGTACTGCCCTTAACCGTGAAAATCATTTAAGATTGCACCCTTTAGAACGCACGCAGCAACGCTTAGAACAATTGGGTTTTAACTTAAATGAACCTGTGGTGGTGTACTGTCAGTCACATCACCGCTCAGGACTGGCTTATATTTTAGGTCGTTTATTGGGTTGGAATATTCAGGCGTATGACGGTGCGTGGAGTGAATGGGGCAACCGCCTCGACAGTCCTATCATTACCGGAGAGATGCCGTCTTGAGCCTCACATCACGCTTAAAAAAACAAATTTTCATTCAAGCTCAACGTGTTGTACCCCAACATCAGTTATCACGTGTCGTGGGCAGAGTCGCAGCCAGCGAAAATCCGATTGTGAAAAATGCGGTCATCACTGCATTTAAAGCGCAGTACGGCATTGATATGTCGATTGCTGAGCAGAGCAATGCACTGAAGTTTAAGTCCTTTAATGAGTTTTTTACCCGTGCATTAAAAGAGGGTGTACGTGATATTGATACCGATGCGACCAGTATTGTATCGCCTGCGGACGGTGCAATTTCACAGTTGGGTCCAATTGTGGAAGGGGATATTTTCCAAGCCAAAGGACAAAAATTCACCGTTGATAATTTAATTGCAGATCCGCAGTTGGCTGAACCGTTTAAAAATGGTCAGTTTGCAACAGTGTATTTATCGCCTAAAGATTATCACCGTGTGCATATGCCATTTGCAGGCACATTGACGGAAACCTTATATGTGCCGGGTGAATTGTTCTCGGTCAATCAAACCACTGCTGAAAATATTCCAGGCCTGTTTGCCCGCAATGAACGGATGGTCTGTTTATTTGATACGGAAATCGGCCGTATGGCCGTGGTCCTCGTTGGCGCCATGATTGTGGCGGGGATTGAAACTGTTGCAACAGGAAAAGTGAAGCCAACTGGTCGTTTAGAGCTAAATCAGCATAATTTATTCTTGGACAAAGGTGCCGAACTGGGGCGCTTTTACTTAGGCTCAACAGCTGTGGTACTGTTTGAAAAAGACAAAATGACGTGGGATGCCGCCTTTAAAGCCAACTCGACTGTGGTCATGGGTGAAGCGATGGGACATACAGTTTAATCGTTTCAGCTCTCGGTCACCGTCCTTGTTAAACGGACAGTGAGAGACAAAAAAGCACCGATATCGGTGCTTTTTTTATGTTTCTGAAGAAAGGTTTATTCAGGATTATAGGTGCGTTCTTTGGGAAAAATCACTTTAAAAATAGAGCCCTGATTTTCTTTGGATTCAATTTCTAAATGTGCTTGGTGTTGCATTAACACGTGTTTCACAATTGCGAGTCCTAAGCCTGTGCCACCCGTTTGTCGACTGCGCGCGCTGTCAACACGGTAGAAGCGTTCGGTTAAACGGGGTAGGTGCTTAGGATCAATGCCGATACCAGTATCTTCCACAGTAAAATAAGCCTGTTCACCATTGTCATGCCAACCCATGGTCACCGTTCCGCCTTTCGGCGTGTATTTGATGGCATTGGTAATCAGATTACTAAAAGCGCTGGCCAACTCCATATCTGAACCGATTAAGTCACAGTGACTGTCGATATCGAGATTGAGCGTATGCCCATAATCAATATTATAGGCATGTGCATCGTCATAAAGTTGGTTCATTAAGCTAGGCATGTCAATGATTTGATTTTTAGCAATTTGCTTGTCATTTTCTAGGCGTGACAGTAACAACAAATCATTCACCAAGGCATTCATGCGTTTGGCTTGTGCCTGCATTTGGTCAAAGGCCCGCTTCCAACGTGGGTTGAGGTCTTCTTGGTCGGTAAAGGTCTCAATATAACCACTGAGTACTGTGAGTGGTGTGCGTAGTTCATGTGAAATGTTATCGACAAAGTCTTTACGCATTTGTTCGAGATTGTGCATGCGGGTCACGTCATAGGCGACCAGTAAGCGACTTTCACCACCAAATCGAGTCATTTTGACTTGAACATAATGTTCATCAAAACTGGATGACTTCATTTTTAAGCCATCTGGTGCCGCATCAATATTATTGTAATAATCCACAAAACTTGGTTGGCGTAATAAAGTCAAAATATTACGGCCACGGTCATTTTGTTCGATGCCTAATAACCGTTCTGCGGCAGGGTTCCACCATTCAATTTGTTGCATGTCATCGATCAGCACCACGGCTTCTTGCAAAGCGACCAATGATGACTGCGCCCGATCAATCAACCCGACCATTTCTGCTTGTACAATCCGTTCTTGGCGCTGTGCACGATAGACATTGAATAATAATGCCCCCCAAATGCCCCCCAGGTTGGGTGGAACTTCGTAGGGACGATTGGAAATCCAGTCATTGACCAAATACAAAGAGCGCATTTGCAGAATAAAAAAAACGGCAAAGGCAAAGGAGATACACGTCCAAAAATAACCGACGCCAAAGCCAATCAAGCTTGCAATCAGCAAGAAAAAGGCAAGGAGACGTAAGTCCTGTTTGGCAAAGCCCCATAAACTGCTGTATCGCGTTTTTTTATGCTCGCGTGCAAGTTCAGGGACCGGGTAGGGTTCATACATAAAACAAAATTAACCTAGGGCGATATCCGCACGTGTAGAGAATCGATAGCCTGTACCCCGAACTGTTTGCACAAAACGATCTGCAGCATAAGGCTCAAGCACTTTACGTAAGCGGCGAATATGCACGTCGATGGTACGGTCTTCAATATACACGTTTCCGCCCCAGACTTGGTCAAGAAGTTGTGCACGGGTGTAGGCACGCTCAGGATGAGTCATGAAGAAGGCCAATAAACGATACTCGGTTGGCCCCATGTCGAGGAAATTATTGCCAAAGCTGACCCGTTGGCTGACAGGGTCTAAGATTAAGCCATTGGCATCAATCGATTTTTCACCACTGAGCGCGTTAGCGCGGCGTAAAACCGCTTTAATACGTGAAACCAATTCGCGGGTCGAAAACGGTTTAGTCATGTAGTCATCTGCACCGGCGTCTAGACCTTGTACTTTATGGTCTTCTTCGCCACGTGCCGTGAGCATAATGACGGGAATTTCAGAGAGATTTTCATCGCGCTTGAGACGACGACATAAGTCTACACCACTGACACCACCAGGCATCATCCAGTCGAGCAAGATCAAAGCAGGACGCTGATCCACAATCATTTGGTGGGCTTGTTTTGCATCTTCGGCTTGTAAGCATTGAAAGCCTGCCATATCCAACGAGGTGTGAATCATTTCTCGAATGGGAAGTTCATCATCGACGATTAAAATGTAGTCATCTTTCACAACGCAATATCCTATTGTAGGTAACGGCAGGCCGTTTTAATTTTATGACAGGCTTATTACAAAGATTAATTATGACAGTATCATTGCAAAAAACAGACGATTGATGAAATTTGCAAAAAAATGTGACAAAAAATCGTCATATTGGGATTCAAAATTAATGGAAGTTTAACCTAAATTGCATTCGGAAATGCCGATTGCATCCAAATGAAAAGTCTTAGACATCCAATTTTGCCCGTGTATTGGGGTTTGAAAAAGTTTCTAGAAGTGAAATAAACACAATACGGCTGGAGGATAAAACTTCTTCAAAGGATTGTTTAAATCCACTGACCACCCAACGGATCGCAATTTGTGTGACATAGCCATTGAGACCTGTGGCTACCAGCGAAATTTCTCGTTCGGAACGATTAATTTGCGGCATCATTAGCATCACAAAGGCTTGAATCATTCGGTCAAAACGGGTCATGGTTTCATGAATGGTGGCTTGGTTATGTAATTCTTGCACCAACATCGCATCGATATAAATAATACGCGCCATGCGGGGATTGTCTTTTAAGGTGGTAAGCAGGGCACGCAGTCCAGCATCAATCATTTTGTGCGGATCTGAAGAGGCTTGCATGATGGCTTGCATGACATTGTGCTGTAATTCATCGATCAGCTTTAAAAAAATGGTTTGAAACAGTTGCTCACTTTTTTTAAACGATTCATAAAAATAACGTTCAGTGAGCTTGGCTTCATTACAAATATCTTTCACCGTCACAGCAAAAAAACCATGGGTGCCGTAGGCTTCAATTCCTGCTTCAATCAGTTTTTCACGACGCAGCTGTTTACGTTCAGAAAGCGATAAGCCCTTGAATTGTCTTTCTTTGGTTTTATTGTTATCGCTGTTTTGTTGTACTGGTTCAGATGCCGTCATCAGATTTCATCGCCCTATTTTAAAGCCAAGGTTTTACATAGTTTAGCAATAAACCACGACTCTACCTATGCGTAGGCTTTAATCTCTAGCTGGTTTTCATGGACTTGACACTTTTGGCTATTAAATTTATGACAATTGATATTGTCAATTATAAAAAAAGCATCTACAGTCGATCTACAAAGATAAAGGACAACCACAATCTCATGAAGAATTTTAAAAATAAAGTTGCAGCCATTACAGGTGCAGGATCGGGTATTGGCCAACAATTGGCACTTTTATTGGCCAAGGCGGGCTGTCATGTGTCATTGAGTGATGTCAATGAACAAGGGTTGGCGAAAACAGTTGAACTGCTACAAGGCAGCAATGTACGCGTCACCACGAAAAAATTAGACGTCTCAGACCGTTTAGCGATGCAAGCGTGGGCCGAAGAAACCGTACAAAATCATGGTTCTGTGAATATGATTTTTAATAATGCTGGCGTTGCTTTGGGTTCAACCGTAGAAGGTGCATCCTATGAAGAGCTGGAATGGATCGTGGGGATTAATTTCTGGGGTGTGGTCTATGGCACCAAAGAGTTTTTGCCTTATATTAAAAAAACAGGCGATGGGCATATCATCAATATTTCCAGTTTATTTGGTCTGACCGCTCAACCGACTCAATCTGCTTACAATGCTACTAAATTTGCGGTGCGTGGCTTTACCGAGTCATTACGCCAAGAGTTAGATATGGAAAACTCTGGTGTGAGCGCGTTGTGCGTGCATCCGGGTGGGATTCGAACCAATATTGCCAATGCTGCCAAAGTGAATGATAGCTTGCGTAGCATCGGGATGAACCCTGAGAAGTCTGCGCAGACCTTTAATAAATTATTACGCTGTCCACCTGAAGAAGCAGCGCGTCAAATTTTAGAGGCGGTACAAAAAGATAAACGCCGTTTATTGATTGGCAATGATGCGAAAACGCTAGATTTGATTCAGCGTATCTTACCGACGGGCTACCAAAAAGTGACTGCTTTTGCGACCAAATTAAGCCAAAGAAAGTCTTAATGTCGTGATGTAAAAAAACCCGCCTTGGCGGGTTCTTTTATGCTTAATTTTAAAGAGTGTCATGATCAAAAACGTGTTCTATCAAATATCCGTTTAGCTTTAAATGAGCGTTTCAATGGTCTTTTTCTTCCAAACAAATTGATAATAAAGCCCTTGCATGATGCATAAGCTGACAAAGGCCAGTGCATAAGCATACCAAATCCCTTCCAGTCCCCACCATTCACTAAATAAGTAGGCACAGGGCACTTCAATCGCAATAATCGCAACGATATTGATCACCATAGGCATGGTGACTGTACCGCTGGCCCGCATAATAGAGGCAAAAATAGCACTGGCACCAAAGAATAAAATGGACCACAGCACAATAAACAACAGCTGTTGCCCTAGCTCAACTACCGCATGGTCCGTGATAAAAAGTGCCATGAGGTATTTGGAGAAGAGGTAGGCTAAAACCACCAAAGAGCCCGTAATGATAATGTTCATGCCGAGCGCGGTACGCGTGACTTTGGCCAACAACTCGGACTTGCCTGCGCCAATGGCCTGTGCACCAAAAATCGATGCAGCAATGGCAATCGATAGAGCGGGGAATTGAATATAATTCAGAACCTGATTGACCGCGCCATAAGCTGCGGTCGCATCGGCCCCATGGCGGTTGACTAGGCCCACAATCACAAGACCCGCAACCGAGGTGGTGATCATTTGAATGCCTGTTGGAACCCCTAAGCGCAGAATGATTTTACTCAGCTGGCGGTCAAAGCGAATATGACGTAGCAGTTGTGCATCAAGCCTGAGTGGGTGCTGTTTATAGTTCAAATAGAAATACAAAAAGGTCAGCACAGAAACAAAGCCTAAAATGGTCGCAATGGCAGGCGCAACAATCCCCAGTTTGGGAAAGCCGAAATAACCCGCAATCAGAACTGGCGTGACACAAAGCCCAATCAAGATGGTCATGCCAGAGGCTATCAGTGGTGTCGTGCTGTCTCCGACACCGCGTAAAATTGAGGTATAAATAATATATACAAACAGTAGGGGACTACCTGCCAACATCCATTGCACATAAGGTAACGAGAGATGCATGACGTCTTCATCGATACCCAAAGCCGATAAAATTGGTCGCGCAAAAACTACCCCTAAAAATGCAATAAAGCTGCCACCAATGAGAGTCATAAAAATAGTGGAGCCGACCACCGCACGGACTTTTTCAATATTCTGTGCGCCCCATGCTTGACCAACCAAGACGGTAGAACCCGCAGATAGTCCAATTACGAAGGCCATTAAGCAAAATAGGATGGGGAAGAACACCGCAACTGCTGCAATCGCCTGCACACCCATCATCTGTCCGACAAAGATGGTATTAATTGTACCCGACAGATTTTGCAGAATATTGGTGGCAATCAAAGGCATCAGGAAAATAAAAAAGGCTTTCCATAGCTTTTGTTGTTGCACCAATGGGGTGTGTGCTGACATAGGTCATCCTGAGGTTATTTTTATTACATTTCTAAGGCTTACCCTAGCATAGTTCGGTGCTGAAAAGCCGATGTATTTCAGTAAGCGAAGCCTGTTCTTGTGCAAAAGTAAAGCTGAAAAAGGTTTAAACGCTTTGCAAAATTTCAGCTGCCTGAGCCAAGGTTTGATCGGTCTTGGCAAAGCAAAAACGAATCATGCGCAAAGCCTCTGGTGCCTGCTGATAAAACACGGAAACAGGAATGCCAACAATGCCATGCTGCTCTGCCAGAAAGCGGCAAAATTCAACATCGTTTAAATCGGGACGAATGCGGCTGTAGTCGACATTTTGAAAGTAAGTGCCTTGCGAAGGCAGCCATTGAAAGCGTGAACCAGTTAAACCCTCAATAAAACGATCGCGTTTTGCTTGATAAAAGCCCGCTAAGTTTTGAATATGCTCAGGATGTTGCTGCATATAATTGGCTAAAGCCAGTTGTACTGGGGTGACTCCGCAGAAGTTGGCAAACTGATAGACCTGTCGGAACAGTTGCATCAGCGTAGGTGTAGCAACGCAGTATCCGGTTTTCCAACCGGTCACATGAAAGGTTTTGCCAAAGGAACCCACCACCACACTGCGTTCACGCAGTTCAGGAAAAGACAAAGCCGAATAGTGACGTTGACCATCAAATACCAGATGTTCATAGACTTCATCAGACAGGACTAAAATATTGCTGTCGCGAATCAGTTCAATCAGCGTCAACCAATCTTGCTTGCTCCAAATGGCACCACTCGGGTTATGTGGTGTGTTGATAATGATCAGTTTGGTTTTGGCCGTAATGGCTGATTTGACCTGCTCCCAATCGACTGAAAAATGTGGGGGTTGGAGCGCAATATGAATGGCTTTGCCCCCAACCAAAGCCACACTTGGCGCATAGCTGTCATAACTGGGGTCAAAAATGATGACTTCATCGCCCGCATGAACCACGGCTTGAATGGTAGCAAAAAGGCCAATGGTTGCACCTGGGGTGATGGTAATTTCAGTCATCGGGTCAAGCTGAATCTGATCGCGTTGTGCAAATTGTTGCGCCAGTTGCTCGCGTAACAACCAGACCCCATCGCCCGGAGCATACTGATTAAAACCACTTTGAGTGGCCTGTGCTAAAGCATCCAGCAGTTCAGCGGGGGCTTCGAAGTCTGGAAAGCCTTGAGATAGATTTAGGGCATTTAAGCGCTGTGCCATGGCAGTCATGGTGCTGAAAATAGTGACGCCTTGTGCAGGCAGTTTAGATGAAGGCAACTGAATCATGAATGCTTAAAAGTATCTAAATATCAGCCCAAAATAGCATATTCATCCCCTTTTACTTATGCAAATTTTGCATGTAGGACAGGGGTAAAGCATGCATTTTTGTGGATTGCTTTTATAAGAGCTGTTCAACTGCCGCGCGAATAATCCCCAGTGCTAAGCCAATAAATGCACCGACTACCACACCATTGACCCGAATCATATGCAAGTCGCCACCGACTTCATTTTCGATCTTGTCAATCATCACTCTGGAGTCCCATTCGTGAATACGTTCGCTGATAAAACGAATGACTTTTTCGCTGTATTGGTCGCTGAGATTGACCGCAATGCCGCTGAGGCGTTGATTAAGCAAATCTCTGACGGCTTGATTGGAGATGATGTTTTCCCCAATTTGTTGAATGGATACACGGATGTTGTGAGCAATGCCAGAATCTGGTTTTTGTAAGTCTTGTTTAATGGCATCACATAAAATGACCACTGCACCGCTAATAAAATTCAGGACTTGTGGGCTATCCAGCAGGGCATCTTTGGTTTGGTTTAAACGCTGGCTGGCCCTACTGTCAGTGTCTGCCAGTTCGAGCATGAGCGCGTGCCCCATCGCTTCAATCTTTTGACGCCACGGATGCTCAGGATCGGCCAACATCGACTCGACTCGTTGAATGAGTGAGTCGATGGTTCTTTGCTGCACATCGATGCCAATCCAACTGGCCCCTTTGGCCAGTTTCCAAACCCCGAGTTCTTTGAACAAGGTTCGGGTCAACTCACGACTTTGTTCAGGATGTTGGGTCATCCAGTCATGCGCCAAGTCGAGTCCGCGTTGTAATACATCTTGATGGAAATCATTTTCTAGCACTGCACGCAGCATTTCACTGGCCAAATGATTGACTTGAGTGTTGCGCACCCACTGCACACTGTTACTTTGAATAAAGCGTCCGATTTGTTCTTGGCCCACAAACTCAAAGACTTTAGGCACCGTTTGTTGAATGACTTGGGTGACTTGCAGATTGTTTTGTGGGTTGGCAAGCCATTGACCAACCGCCAAAGACAGGTCGGTACTTTGCAGGCTTTTTTCCACCACTTGTGGAGAAAGAAAATTCTCTTGTACAAAGCGGCCCATAGACTCTGCAATACGGTCTTTGTTACGAGGAATAATTTCGGTGTGATCGCGTAAAAACTTTGGAATCGGCATTTTTCCAAAGGGATTACGGAACAGCACAGTAATGGCATACCAGTCAGCCAAGCCGCCGACCACACCTGCTTCGGCGGATAACATTAAAATATGAATGATCCAAACTTTGTCTGTGGGGACAAACTTGGCCACGACCATCAGCAGCAGCCATGTCACCACTGCCGTGATTAGGGCAATGGTGGCAAAACGTTTGCTGCGTTTCAGACTTGATGGGACGGCTTGAGGTTCATTCATAGGCAGGCTCTATGCTTTATTTACTGGTCGACGCTGGACTGCTCGGTTCAGGCGGTGGGAGCACTTCACCGGTTGGACTCAAACCGTATTTTCCACCCAGCGATTTTAAAATCAGCGTGGCATCAAAGGCATCGCTTGGTGCCGATTTTTGGTCTTTAAAGCATTGAATGCTGTATGACACTTGCACGGGGTCAATGTCGACTACACGTGGGACATCATAGAACGGATCAGGCCAAAAGGCAGGATGGCGAGAATAATAACCATATGGGTAATAAGGCATTGGGTTTGAATACACCACGGCCTGCCTTGGTGGTTGGTTTTGGTTGCTCGGGTCATTCAGTACTTTAAAGAAGCGATAACCATTTTGCACTGTGGTTTGCGCAGCTTTGACCAGCGTAATTTCTTCAGCCGTGCCATAGCTCATATTTGGGCGAGCTTGGAAGCTGATGCGATAAGTCGAGGTGTTTAATGGCGTATTACTAAACCGACCTAACTGGTCGAAGGTTAAGGGCTTTGAGGGGGTAGAGGCACAGCCTACTAAACTCAGACCCGTCGCCAGTGCACAGGCGATTAAAATTTTCTTCATGAGATAGACTCCTTAGCACAGAGGGAGAAGCCGAACAGTTAAAAATGGCTGTTGGGCTGAGTCAAAAAATCCAGTTCTTCTTGGCTTGAGTTGCGGCCAAGGACTTGGTTCCGATGTGGATAGCGTCCAAAACGATCGATAATCACTTTGTGACGCTGTTCAAAATCGAGGTTAATCGGATTGCCTAAGTCTTCGAACAATTTTAAAGCATATTGATGAATAAGTTTCGATTCACTATGCATAAAGGGCATATATAAAAAACTGCGTTGTATGGGTGGCAGTGCTACATCCAGTTGTAGCGTGATGGCTTCTTGCGCCAAAGCCAAGGCCAAGGCGTCTTGAGCAAAGGCCAAAGAACTGTTGCGATACAGGTTTCTCGACAGTTGGTCGAGCACAATAATTTCAGCCAAACGCCCTCAGCACTACTGCGCCAAGACCATAGCTCAGCATGCGCCGCTTGTTGATGAATTGTCTTAAATTTTTCTTCGATGAGTGCATCGAACGCATCATTTTGGCTAAACCACCAGCTTTGGTTTTTGGGATCGAACCAAAAATCTAAAATTTCTTGATAATTCATAAAGTTTACAATTCTTTAGCATTTATTCTTCAATACAATCACACTTTTGACATGTCTAATAGCGTAACTTTGTGATAAATATTTTCCGAAAAAATAGAACAGATGGTTTACTTGAAAATAGGACTGGGTGTAATGTGCCGAATTAAAATCACGTTATACTGATATAAACTGATGATTTTATTTTATTCGTCGTTGTAATTGTTTCTTCCAAAAAGTGAGATTGTAATGGGTCAACCCGCATCTAAATCTACAGCTGTGTTACCGACTTGGGTCAATTCATCACTTTTGCAAGGGATGTTACGTGGGATTGAGCGTGAAAGTTTGCGCATGCAAAGTGATGGTTTTTTATCACAAGCCGACCACCCTCAAGCTTTGGGTTCTGCACTGACCCATCCGCATATTACGACGGATTATTCGGAAGCTTTATTAGAATTTATTACACCGCCCCAGCCCAGCATTACCGAGGCGTTGCACTATTTAAAAGACATTCATAGCGTGGCGCATCGTCATCTGGAACATGGTGAAAAGCTCTGGCCGCTGTCGATGCCATGTATGTTGGATGACAATGACGATAAAATCCGCTTAGCCCAATATGGCAGCTCAAATATCGGAAAGTTCAAGACCTTGTACCGTCATGGTTTAGGGGTACGTTATGGTCGCCGTATGCAAACCATTTCAGGTTTACACTATAACTTGTCTTTTCCTGATCAGCTGTTTGAACAATTACAACAACATGAAACAGATGAGGCACTAAAAGCCTTATCTGCACAAGACTATCGTAGTCACCGCTATTTTGGTTTGATCCGCAACTTTATTCGCCTTACGCCGTTGGTGATGTTTTTGGTCGGGGCAAGTCCATCGGTCTGCCAGTGTTTTATGACAGGGCGTGAACATCATCTGTTGCCATTGCTGCGCGGGACCTTGTATTTACCTTATGCAACTGCTTTACGCATGGGACGTTTTGGTTATCAAAACTCAGCACAAAAGCAGCTCGGGATTCATTACAACAATATCGACGGTTATCTCGAAGGTCTACAAAAAGCAGTCAAAACGGCTTATGCGCCGTTTAGTCGCTTAGGCCTCAACGATGCGCAGGGCGAACCGATTCAAATTAATGATCATGTCCTGCAAATTGAAAATGAGTACTACAGTTTGGTGCGCCCAAAGCAAGTACCGCAAGCAGGTGAAACGCCATCACAAGCGCTGAGCAATCGTGGTGTCGGTTATGTAGAACTGCGTGCGGTGGATGTGAACCCGTATAGCCCAATTGGGATCAATGAAGATACCGCAGGTTTCTTAGAGGTGCTGGCGCTGTACTGCTTATTGCTAGATAGCCCAGACTTATTGGCCGCAGAGCAAGATCAAATCGAGAAAAACCAAGCGGAAGTGGTCAATCGTGGTCGCGCACCGGATGCTGCAATTGCTATGGGTGAGCAATCGTTCCCAATTGAAGCATGGAGTCAGTCTCATTTAGAGGCTATGCAAGAACTGGTTGTGTTGTTAGATCAGTGCTATGACACCACACTGTATAGTAAAGCGATGACAGTCATGCAACAGAGAGTCGCTGAAGTTGATGATACTTTGTCGGCGCAGATGATCGAAGATACTCTAGAAGCGGGTGGGACATGGGGCTTTGGTAGCCAAATGGCTGCACAACATGCATCGAGTTATGAGCGTCATCAGTTGAGTGCAGAGACATGGGCTTATTTTGACGATTTAGCCACGCAATCACTGCAACAACAACAGCAATTAGAGCAAGACAGTCAACTGAGTTTTGAACAGTATCTTGCGCAATTTAGATAAAAAATTAAGAGGATTGACCATGCAATGGAGTTATCGCTTCGTGAGTGGTGTTTTGGTTTTAGCCAGTATCATTGGGATGGCCTTTGCCTTGTATTTAGAGCATGGCCCGCTACAGTTAAACCCATGTCCACTCTGTGTGTTCCAACGTGTGGGACTGATTGGACTGGGGATTATTTCGCTGATTGCCTTTTTGCATAACCCAGCATCGAATGGTTTTAAACGTTTTTATGCATTTTTAGGCAGCCTCTCGATCTTATGGTCCGCAGGTGTGGCAGCACGTCACGTTTGGTTACAGAGCTTACCACCTGATCAAGTGCCGAGCTGTGGCCCAGGCTTGGATTATTGGTTAGACACGTTGCCGCTGCGTGCTGTGTTTGAGCAAGTTTTAACAGGTTCAGGTGAATGTGCACTGGTAGATTGGACTTTCTTGGGTCAGTCTTTACCTGTGTGGTCTTTGGTGTTTTTTGTGGCACTGGCGTTGATTAGTCTGTGGCAATTGTTGCGTAAATATCCAAGCCACGCGAAGAAAAAATAATAAAGATAAAAAAAGCCAACGTGATGTTGGCTTTTTTATGAGGTGAATGAGGGGGCCTAGGTGAGCGCAATGCCCTCTAAGTCATCCAACCCGATCATATATTCATGCACTTGACCATATTCCGTTTCAGTTGGATTTGGATAGAACCAATTGACGATTTGTTCGGAAACACTGGCATGGGTGTGTAACTCAAAATGGTTTAAGCCATAGAAAATAGCTTTATGTGAATCGGGGACTTTTAGTTGAAAGCGCGGATTCATATGCTCGCCTAAGGCACTTTTCACACTGACCAAATAATCCCCAATCACATTGAGCGCACGATATTTGCGATGTTCAAACTCAATGGTACCTGCCACCAAGAAGGTATTGATATGGGAGGGCAATGGAGCAGGTTTACGATTGTCATCAACATGACCAATACGCGCTTCATTATGTTCCCAGTCATCGTCTCGCACACTGCCATGACGTAAGTCTAAAATGCCATTACTGCGAATGTTGACGATATGCCCAATAATTTTGACAAAAGGGAAACGTCCCAGTTTGTCCTGCAAATGAAAGCCAAAACGTTCTAAAGCCGCACCATGATGGGGAGAACCAATACAGACTATGTTTTCCACCACATGAATCCAGCTTTGCATATTTTGTTTGCCGTAGAACAGCGCACTGCGCGAAACCAGTCCGCCCATACTGTGCCCAATCAGATCAATCGAGCTAATCCGTGGGTTACGGTTGAGTAAATCTTGTAGTGAGTTGGCAAAGCTACGCCCATTGGCTGAAATACGACGACCCGTGTTGTAGTTGAGATATAGCATGGTGTTTTGTGCACGTTGCGCCAGCAGTTTTTCCCCTATACCGCCATAACGCGCCGTGCTCCAGTACAAATGGTTCATGCATAGACCGTGGACCATAATCACCACGCGACCAGACAACTCGCCTTGCTGGATGGCACCATAATGATCATAAAACACCATCGGTAGCGCCACAGGGTTGTGATATTTCAGTAAATAGTCGCCCAAAACGCCGTTGATTGCACCAACTAAATAATGCATGGTTGGGGTTAAGGGTTTGCGATGCAAATTTGGAAATTTTTCAATGATATGACGCAAACTTGGCGCCAATAAATAGCTACCGTAGTTTTGCAAGGTATTGAAGGAAAACTGGTAAATTTTTTCAATTGACCGTGTCGACAGAAACTTCTTGGAACTGGTTTCATTCATCCCAAATATACTGATTAAAATTTCCCGTTGAATGGCCTGAATTAAATCGTGGACGACATCGCCTAAGCGGGTTGTCACCAACTGAGCAATCCCTTCAAGCAGGTCGGCTTGGCTGGGAGGAGTACGATCCCATTTACAATAGGTCTCGTGCAGAGGCGTTAAACTTGGCATTTTTTCTACCCTTGTGTTTCTGTGTCCAAAGGGACTTTATTTTTTTCAATGATCACGGTATAAATTCTTAGCACTCTAGCTTATCTAATTCATCTCGAACAACTTTTACAATAGCGATGAATACACAGATGACCTTATTTTTTTGTCTGACAATTTTTATATCCATACAAAATAATACAGTCGGCTGATGCCACCTCTTTTGAGTTCAATAAAAATGATGTAGAAGAGTAAATGTACAGCATGAATATTATTTATTTACATGGCTTTCAAAGCAGTTCTTTATCGATTAAAGGTCAATTGCTGAAACGCTATTGCGAATCTCGTCCACACTGGAACGTGCATTTGCCAGACTTGAACATGCCGCCACATTTGGCCTTAGAAAAATTGGCCGCCTTGATTCAGGAGCTGGATCAGGTGGTACTGGTGGGCAGTAGTTTAGGTGGCTTTTATGCGACACAACTGGTCGCGAAGTTAGCAGTGCCGGCTGTGCTGATCAATCCAGCTATGCAACCATGGCACTTGTTCCGAGATCTATTTGGTGCGACTCGACTGCCCTATAAAGTAAATGAGCATTGGACGCTTGATGATGCGCAATTGGACTATTTAGAACAGATTGAACTGCCATTTGTGCAAGATGCAGACAAAATTTTAGTGTTATTGCAACAAGGCGATGAAGTTTTGGATTATCGTGAAGCACAGCGCTATTATAATGGCGCAGCGCTCGTGATCTCGGAAACGCAAGGCAATCATGCGATGGAAGATTTCGCAGACAAAATACCGATGGCATTACAGTTTTTATCGGACTGCTTAAAATAAGGAAACAGTACAACGTGTCTCAATATACGGCTCAATCGCTTGAAGTATTATCTGGTTTAGATCCGGTACGTCGTCGTCCCGGCATGTATACCGATACCACACGCCCAAACCATTTGGCGCAAGAGGTTATTGATAATGCAGTCGATGAGGCACTGGCCGGTCATGCCAACAAAATTACTGTCACCGTTTATAAAGATGGTTCACTCTCAGTCGAAGACAATGGTCGTGGCATGCCTGTCGATATTCACCCCGAATATGGTCAAAGCGGGATCGAGATCATCCTGACCAAGCTGCATGCAGGTGGTAAATTCAGTACCGACAACTACCAGTTTTCAGGTGGTTTGCATGGCGTAGGCATTTCCGTGGTGAATGCTTTATCTAGCCGAGTCGAAGTAGAAGTTCAGCGTCAAGGCAACCTCTACCAAATGGCCTTTGAGCACGGTGAACCGACTGCGCCCTTGGTGGTATTAGAAGGTAAAGCTCCGAAGCGTGCGACAGGAACCACCGTTCACTTTTGGCCTGAAGCTAAATATTTTGATTCACCGAAATTTGCCCTGAAAGCGCTGAAGCACAACTTAAAAGCCAAAGCTGTTTTGGCTGCCGGTTTGCAAATCAATTATGTCGACCAAATCAATGACGAAAAAATTGTTTGGCAGTTTGAAAATGGCCTCGTCGATTATTTGATGGATGAAATTGAAGATCGTGAGATTCTGCCTCATCCAGCCTTTGTGGCAACAGGATATGCTGAGCGTGCCAGTGCCGAATTTGCCATTTGTTGGAATGTCGATGGCGGCGAATTAGTACAAGAAAGCTATGTGAACTTAATTCCCACTGCGCAGGGCGGGACTCATGTGAATGGTCTACGTTCAGGCGTGACGGATGCGATGCGTGAGTTTTGTGAACTGCGTAATTTGCTGCCACGCAATATGAAGCTGTCAGCTGAAGACGTTTGGGATGGTGTGAACTATATTTTGTCGTTGAAGTTCCAAGAGCCACAGTTTTCAGGTCAAACCAAAGAGCGTTTATCCAGCCGTGAAGCGTCAGGCATTGTTCAAAACATTGCTAAAGATGCTTTTGCACTGTGGTTGAACCAAAACTCCGATATTGCCATGCAGTTGGCTGAAATGGCGATCTCAAAAGCGGGTCGTCGTCTGAAAGCTGCGAAAAAAGTTGAACGTAAGAAAATTGTGGCAGGGCCGACGTTACCCGGCAAACTGTCAGACTGCGTTGGGCATACCTTAGAAGAGTCTGAACTGTTCATTGTGGAAGGGGATTCTGCGGGTGGTTCAGCCAAGCAGGCGCGTGATAAAAACTTTCAAGCGATCATGCCTATTCGTGGAAAAATCTTAAATACGTGGGAAGTCTCTTCTGATGAAGTCTTGGCTTCGCAAGAAGTGCATAACATTGCCATTGCGATCGGGGTCGATCCAGGGTCGGATGATTTATCAGAATTACGTTATGGCAAGATCTGTATCTTGGCCGATGCTGACTCGGATGGTCTACACATTGCGACGCTGCTGTGTGCTTTGTTTGTGAAACATTTTCCGATCTTGGTTGAAGAGGGACATCTGTATGTGGCGATGCCACCGCTGTATCGAATTGATGATGCAAAAGATGTGCACTATGCCTTGGACGATGATGAGCTTGAAAGCATGTTAAAAAAATGCAAAACCAAGAACCCGCAAATTACTCGATTTAAAGGTTTGGGTGAAATGAACGCAAGCCAACTGCGTGAAACCACGCTGGATCCAAACACACGCCGTTTGGTGCAATTAGACTTGGATGACAGTCATTTTACTGCAGGTTTATTGGACAAATTACTGGCAAAAAAACGTTCGAGTGACCGTAAAGAATGGTTAGAGCAGAAAGGTAACTTGGCCGAGTTGGTGGTTTAATATATTGATAAGCCTGCGTAAAGTGGGCTTATCTATTATGATGACTAAAAACTAAATTGGCTTTAAGAGAATAAAAATGGAATATCAAGAAAAACATTTAGCGGAAAATATACGAAATGATATGGGCATGAATGAAGAAGAATTACAGGAAATGCGTGAAGCTGATGTGGATGATGAAACACTACATGCCTTAAGCTTAGCAGGGCGTGTCGAATGGAAAAAAAGAATTTTGTATTATGCCAATTTATTAAATTCTGAGATGAAAAAAATTTTAGACAATGAGTTAGCACTAGGTAATCGAATCAGTGATGCACATTGTGATTATCCTGAACAAGGCTCAATACACGTTACCCTTGCTGAAAAGTTTAAAGGAAATTATAAAGAACAAAATGTTAAATATACGAAAGGTAATGATCCACATTATTGGTTTGAAGATTACACATCACTAAATCAACCTAGGCATATGATTCTGCATTAAATGCATAAATTGTGTTATTTGAACACTTTTAATCTAAAAATAAAAAGCCCGTACATTGCGGGCTTTTTGCTGCGCAGATGGGCAATAAAATTGCGCTTAATCTGTGCACAATTTTTCAGATCAATCGATTGAATTAGGTGAAATGAATTGATTTGGAACACATGATGTATACAAGTTTGTATGCAGAAAAGTAGCCATTTGGGCGCAAATCCACCTAAAATGCAGTGCATTTAAAAATTAATAAATAATTGATAAATATTAAAATAATTAAAATTTTTACAATGATTTTCACATCATAAAACCCTGCTTGGCATAGAAATTGAATTGGCACTCATAGCGCGAATAACAATCATGCATTGCAAAATGCACCCTAAGTTTCAAGTTTGGAGAAAATCAAGATGTTCCAACAAAAATTACTCACTAAAACATTCCTTGCAACTGCAATGATGGGGACTATTGCTTTGACAGGTTGTTCAAAACCTGCAGAGAAAGCGGAAACAGCAACGTCTGAGCCAACAGCGGCAGTGAGCAGCGGTGACACCATCAAAGTCGGAATTTTGCACTCGCTATCAGGCACCATGGCAATTTCTGAAACCTCACTCAAAGATACGGCCTTGATGACCATCAATGAAATTAATGCCAATGGTGGGGTACTGGGTAAAAAATTAGAACCTGTAGTGGTCGATCCAGCATCTGATTGGCCTTTATTTGCTGAAAAAGCACGTCAACTCATTACCCAAGATAAAGTCGCGGTGATTTTTGGTTCATGGACATCGGTATCGCGTAAGTCTGTGCTACCTGTGGTAGAAGAGTTGAATGGTTTGTTGTTCTATCCCGTGCAGTATGAAGGGCAGGAACAGTCGAAAAATATTTTCTATACAGGCGCCGCACCGAACCAACAGGCGATTCCTGCGGTGGAATATTTGATGAGCGAAGAGGGGGGTAAAGCAGAGCGCTTTGTTCTACTCGGTACGGACTATGTTTACCCACGCACCACCAATAAAATTTTACGTGCGTTTTTGAAGTCCAAAGGTGTGGCCGATGCGGACATCATGGAAGAGTACACACCCTTCGGTCATAGTAACTATCAAACCATTGTTGGTAATGTGAAGAAATTTGCTGCAGGTAAGAAAACCGCGGTCATTTCAACCATCAATGGTGATTCTAACGTGCCATTCTATCGTGAGCTGGGTAACCAAGGCATTAAAGCTTCAGATATTCCTGTCATGGCCTTCTCTGTGGGTGAAGAAGAACTCCGTGGTATTGATACCAAACCATTGGTTGGACATTTGGCTGCTTGGAACTATTTCATGTCGGTGAAAAACCCGACCAATACTGAATTTGTGAATAAAATGAAGCAGTATGCGGTGCAGTATAAGCTGCCGAATGCTGACAAAATCGTGACCAATGACCCGATGGAAGCCACCTATGTGGGCATTAATATGTGGAAACAAGCGGTTGAAAAAGCAGGCAGCACCGATGTTGATAAAGTTCGCGTTGCGATGGCAGGTCAAGAGTTCAAAGCACCATCAGGCTATACCTTAAAAATGGATGCTGAAAATCATCATCTACAAAAACCTGTGATGATCGGTGAAATTCGTGGTGATGGTCAGTTTGACGTGGTGTATAAAACACCAAAAGTGATTAAGGCGGAACCTTGGAGTCCGTACATTCCTAAATAATTTTCTTAAGCGTTGAGCCTGCTGCGATTGCTGTGGGCTTTTCAGTAAGCAGATCCCGATGTGGGATGTTTTAAGCAAGCTTAAGGAAGTCATATTATGAATCTTAAATTTTTTTGTGCTGCACTGTTGTGCGCAATGGCACAGCTCGTGAGTAGCAGTGTTTGGGCTGAAGAGGCTCAACTTTCTGCTCAGACCCAAAGCGTATCAGCATCGAATGATACGATTCAACGTTTTGTCAAAGCTGAGTTTGCTGAGCGCCGTGCCATGCTCAACCAATGGCCGGGGACGATTGAAGAATTTGATCGATTGGTGGCACTGATCGACAATGATGAGCTGTATCGGGACAGCGCAGGCACGACGTATATTCTAAAAAATAATGAAAAATTATTGCGTTATCCCGATGAGCAAGTGATTGAAACTTGGCCGGGGGATTTGTCTCAGGTAACTTTGGTCAACACCTTACGTAAAGCCTTAAACTTTGGACAGGCACAGGCCAAATTAAAATCTGAAGAATCTGCCCAACGTTTAGCAGCCATTGATATTTTAGAAAATAATCTGTCTGAACTGAATGTTGCGCAGATTAATCAGCTCTATCTGCATGAACAAAATAATAAAGTTAAACAGCGCTTGGCACAGCTTAAAGCGCGCCTCGACTTTGAAAGTCCAGATGTTTTAGTCCAAATTCAGGCTGCTAAAGTCCTTACCGATTCCAACCGTCCCGAGGTGCTGGCACTGGTTGAGCAAGCTTTAACTCAATCAAATTTGAACCCCGAACTCAAAGCTGTTTTGCTGGATGCCAAAAGTCAGATTAAAGCCCGCATCCAAGCCAGTGAATGGGCAGGGCATGTGTTTTCAGGTTTCAGTACAGCCAGCATTTTACTGCTAGCAGCACTCGGGTTGGCCATCACTTATGGCCTGCTGGGTGTGATTAATATGGCGCATGGTGAGTTGATTATGATTGGGGCCTATACCACCTATGTGGTGCAAAGCCTGTTTAAGACCTACTTGGGTAGCTATGTCGATTGGTATTTGATTGCTGCCATTCCTGCGGCCTTTTTGGTGAGCGCTTTAATTGGCATGTTGATTGAACGGACGGTGATTCGTCCACTCTATGGTCGTCAGCTGGAAACACTGTTGGCGACTTTTGGGGTCAGTCTGATTTTGATGCAATTGGTGCGGATGATTTTTGGCGCACAAAATGTTGAAGTCTCGAATATTTCTTGGTTATCGGGCGGGATAGCGCTGAGTCCAAGTTTAATGCTGCCGTATAACCGGATTGCCATTATTGTGTTTACGGTTGCGGTGCTACTGCTGTTGGTTTACCTGCTTAATAAAACTCGCTTTGGTCTGTTTGTTCGTGCCGTGACACAAAACCGTCAAATGGCACGTGCTGTTGGTATTCGCTCTAGCCGTATCGATATGTTGGCCTTTGGGCTGGGTTCTGGGCTGGCTGGTCTAGCGGGCTGTGCCTTAGCGCAAGTGGGCAATGTTGGGCCTGATTTGGGTCAGAACTATATTATCGATGCTTTCTTGGTCGTTGTGGTGGGTGGTGTAGGACAAGTTTGGGGAGCTGTGCTGGCGGCACTTGGTTTAGGGATCAGCGGTACAGTCCTTGAAATTGGGATGGGGGCTGTTCTTGCTAAAATTATTCTACTGGTTCTTGTGATTTTGTTTATTCAAAAACGTCCACAAGGTTTGTTTGCCATCAAAGGCCGTTTTGTGGAGTAAGCGCATGAAAATCACTTCTTTATTTTCCGATAAACCTTATAGTGCGCTCGCTATTGCGGTCTGCTTTGCGGTGATGTTGATCCTGCCTTGGTTACATTTGCTACCAGTCGATGCAGCCTTTCATCTCTCTGCGTATTGGGTCACCTTGATTGGTAAAATCATGTGTTTGGCTTTGGTGGCTTTGGCGTTGGACTTGGTTTGGGGTTATGCAGGCATTTTAAGCCTAGGCCATGGCTTGTACTTTGCCCTTGGTGGCTACGCGTTTGGTATGTATCTGATGCGCCAGACGGCAGGTGACAGCCTGCCTGACTTTATGCGTTTTTTAAGCTGGACTGAACTACCGTGGTATTGGGTGGGCAGCAATCATTTCTTATGGGCTTTGGCCTTGGTGGTATTGGTGCCCGGTATGGTGGCCTTCATCTTTGGTTTCTTTGCCTTTCGCTCCAAAATTAAAGGCGTGTATTTCTCGATTATTACCCAAGCCATGACATTTGCTGCGGCACTGTTATTTTTCCGCAATGAAACAGGCTTTGGCGGAAACAATGGGTTTACTGGCTTTAAGACTATTTTAGGCATGGACATCACGTCTGCGCCCATGCGTGCCACCTTATGTTCTCTAACGGCTTTGGTGTTGATGCTGTGCTTTGTGGGGTTGCGTCATCTCATGAATAAACCCTACGGTCGTGTGCTGGGGGCGATTCGGGACAGTGAAAACCGCTTGCAGTACTTGGGCTATCGTACGCTGTGGTACAAGCTTTCTGCATGGGTACTGTCCGCAGTGATTGCAGGTATTGCAGGAGCTTTGTATGTGCCTCAGGCTGGCATTATTAACCCGAGTGAAATGAACCCTGTCAATTCGATTGAAATGGCGGTATGGGTGGCTGCGGGTGGGCGTGGCACCTTGATTGGCCCAATTTTGGGTGCAGGGTTAATTAATGGCGTGAAAACTTATTTCACCGTGGCTTATCCAGAAGCATGGTTATTGATCTTGGGTGCTTTATTTATTGTGGTCACCATTTTCTTACCCAAAGGTGTCATTGGTCTGTTTGACCGTTTTAAAAAGGAGCGTAGCAAATGAGTGAGCTAATACAACCTCATGGTGGCCATGCTTCAGACGGCTATGGACGTCCCAAAGAGCAAGGCGCCGACTTCAGTCATGGGATTGCACTGTACTTGGAAAAAGTTAGTGTTTGGTTTGATGCTTTTCGTGCCTTAAATGATTTATCGCTATACATCCAAGAAGGCGAGCTACGCTGCATCATTGGGCCCAATGGGGCAGGTAAAACCACACTAATGGATGTGATTACGGGTAAAACCCGACCGACCGAAGGCTCCGCTTTTTTTGGGCAAAACTATGATTTGGCCAAGATGAGTACCGAGCAAATTGCGGAAGCAGGCATTGGACGTAAATTTCAAAAACCAACGGTGTTTGAAAACTTTAGCGTGATGGAAAACTTACTGCTTGCTGCACCAAAAGATAAGCGGGTGAAGAAAAGCTTTTTTAGCAAACTTGACCCAGATGCACAGCTGGCTTTGGACGAGTCTTTGGCTCAAATTCGCCTAGAAGAATGGGTACACAAACCTGCGGGGCTGTTGTCACATGGACAAAAGCAATGGTTGGAAATCGGTATGTTGCTTATGCAACGTCCTAAGCTGATTCTACTCGATGAACCTGTGGCGGGTATGACCGATGCCGAAACGGAACGAACCGCTGAGCTATGTTTAGAGCTGAAGAAAAATCACACCTTGGTGGTGGTTGAACATGATATGAGCTTTATCGACACCATCAGTGAGAAGGTGACGGTACTGGCTCAAGGGGCGATCTTAGCCGAAGGTACATTGGCTGAGGTACAGGCCAATGAAGATGTGATTGAGAAATATTTAGGACGTTAAGGAGCCGACCATGTTAGAAGTCAAAGACGTCAATCAGTTTTACGGTGGCAGCCATATTTTAAGAGATGTCTCCTTTCAGGCCCCTGTGGGAGAGTGCTCCGTGGTGCTGGGGCGTAATGGCGTAGGGAAAACCACTTTACTGAAATGTTTAATGGGGATTTTACCGATTAAGTCCGGACAGATTTTACTTGATGGTCAGGACATTTCGAAAATGAGTCCCGAGCAACGCGTGCGTGTAGGTTTGGCTTATGTGCCGCAAGGGCGTGATATTTTTTCAACCTTAACTGTCGAAGAAAATATCCTGATTGGCATGGCCAAGTTTAAGGGGGTGAAAACTCGAAAAGTGCCTGAGCATTTGTATGAAATTTTCCCAATTTTAGATGAAATGAAGCACCGCCGAGGCGGAGATTTATCAGGGGGGCAGCAGCAGCAACTGGCGATTGCGCGTGCTTTAGCATCAGAGCCTCGGGTGTTAATTTTGGATGAGCCTACAGAAGGCATTCAACCTTCTATTATCAAAGACATTGGCCGAGTGATTCGTAAACTGGCGGATGGCGGCGACATGGCGGTGGTTTTGGTCGAGCAGTTTTATGATTTTGCCGAGGAGCTGGCCGATGCATATACCGTCATGGCCCGTGGGCAAGTGATTGCGCAAGGCGCAGGCTGTGAAATGCCTGCAAAAGGTATTCGAGAATTGGTAGCGATTTAAGCTTTTTTATTCTCCCCCCTCTTCCCAAGGGAGAGGGGGAAGCCTCCCTTTTAAAAGGGAGGTTTGGAGGGATTTATTGTTTTTAAATCTCGGTATTTTCATCCCATAGAAAATAAATACCATATTGCCCCGTTCTAAATTCGCCCCCAATAGACTTCCCTGAATCTGTAAGTAAGTGCTTTCCATTGTCTGTTAGGTTTAAATAGCCTTTATTGACTAACTTTTCTAGTAAATCTGGGGTTTTAATACCAACTTTAGCAGCAAGTTTTGCTGTAGTTAACTTAGTAAAGGTCGTAATTTCCTCTTCATTTTCTTTCATTTCTGAAACTGGAGAAGCCTCAGCTTTTACTTCATCTAGAGTAATACGTATTTCATCACTAATACGGATAATTCGTTGAGCTTCCTCATAAGCATCTTTGAAGACTTCGTTATCTTCATACTTACGGACTAAGATCCCCATTTCATTGTTATTGACTTGGCTGAACTCATAAAGGTTTAGACTTGAAATAATGCATTCACTTTCATTGACATAACATTTTGCATGCAAGTTTTTGCAGAAGCTAACGCGAACATAATCCAACTTTTGCATCCATTTAATTTCGTCTGGATGTAAATCACTTTTTCCATAAACAATACGAATATCAATTTTGAGACGATCTTTATCTTCTAGCAGTTCCTTAATTCGGTCATTTAAACGGAGATAAGGACTAATTAAAATGAGACGCTCTTTGGCATTTTTGATGAGTTCTTCAAGAAAAAAATTAGTACCGCTCGTATTTAAAAATTTTGCCATTGAACCCTCTGATTATTTTGAATAATTAAATGAGATATTAACGCATAAATACTTGGTTAGGCATGATCTAGACGTGTAATTTGAATTTTTTCATCAAGCTGAAAAATATCACAATGGTGTTCTGTCCTCATCCAGTCAAAACCGAAAACTCCTTTGGGGATTCGAATGTTTGAGTCTCAATATATACATCTGCGAGGAGGGGTAAGTTTTAGTCTGTGTTGGTCGGTCTTTGGGTTGGAAGTAAAGGTTGGTCATCTTTCAATTTGTATGAAAAATTACTCATACAAATTGTTTGAGCAGTGTGCTTTTAGACGCGCTAAGCTAATGCAAAGCAACAACAATAAGAGCAGCCATATGGACACATTATTATTAAGTATTCCGCCCAATGCTTTGGAAACGTTGATTTTAGAATCTATTTCTGTCGACGATGTGCTGAATTCGGAGCACATCGAGTCACATCTGCTTTTAGGTAAAAACTGGAAAATCTTACAGACCTTATTGCAAGGCAGTTTTAAGTCTGGCACTTCATTACTGGCTTTGAGTGTACAAGCCGAGCATCATTTGGCAGAGCGCCAAAAACAACTTACAGAGGTGCGTTATAACACCGCGGTGCGTGTGGTTGAAGTCCAGGAAGCTTTAGAAAAACTGGATATCGAAGACTTTAAAAAACATATGCAAACCACGTGTTTGAAACGCTTAGAACAGGAACATGGCATCCAGAGCGAATCGATTGAATTGCAATTTGCTGAGTTGAGTTTAATCTTTGCTCAGCTCAGAAACTTTTATGAACATGCGGCCAAGCATACCTATGCCGTGATCAGCGTCACCAGTGACAATCTAACGCCAATCTCACTGATTTAACAGCAGTTGCATCAACACCAGATCACGCCATTGCCCAAACTTCTGTCCGACTTGGGGCATATAGCCAGTTTGTACAAAGCCAAACTTTTCATGCAAAGCAATTGATGCCAAATTGGCGTGGTCTATTCCTGCAACCATGACATGCATGTGCTGCATTTTTGCTTGTTCAATCAAATAGGCTAAAAGCTGTTGACCTAAGCCCTGACGGGCATAGTTGGGTGAAATATAAATCGAGTGCTCAACGGTATAACGATAGCCTGAAAAATTGCGAAAAGTGGCATAGTCTGCAAAACCTGCAATGGCCTGCGTTTCTTGGTCTTCCACCACGCAAAATGGAAATTGGTTTTGTTGAAAGTGTAGTAGTTGTTTTTGGAAATGTGCTAAATCATAGGCATGTTCATTCCAAGTGGCCATGCCATGTAAGACTTCTGCATTATAAATATTTTGGATCTCGGGCAGATCGTGTTCAGTAGCCGGACGAATGAGAAAAGACATGAAGTCAAGGTTGTATGCGTTGGGAGGGTTATCATGCTGCTTTTACATAAAAAAAAGCAAGACAGAAGTCTTGCTTTTGGATATTCACAAAAGTGAATTAGAAGTGGTATTTAATTAACGCACTTACGTCATTTTGGTCAACGCCTTTATAGCCGTATTTGTTATTCCAAACTGAGTGCTCGATACCTACGTAAAGGCGTGTATCTGGAGAAATGTGTTTACCTACATTCCATTTATACTGACTAGTCCAGTTTAACTCGCTTGAATGATTTGCATTTTCACCTGTTGACCAGTCAAGGAAGGCATCAACTAAAAAGTCTTCAGAACCAAGTTTGAACGGTACTGCATAGTTGATGGTCATTTGATAATCATCATCAGTCAGGTCGTTATCTGCTTTGTAGAAGTTGATGTTTGCATACTGTGTATATGGCACATTTAAGGCAAAACCAATACCATAGAGGTAGTTATTGAAACCTTCACCGCCTTCCCATGTCGTTGCAACTAGCACATCTTTAACTGGGCCAAGCTCAAGTTTAGTTCCTGTCATTGCACCTAAGCTGAAACGTGGTGCAACTTCAAAGTAAGTTTCATTGCCATCAGCATCGTTGTTGGTACGGTCAGCGAAAGCGAAGAAATCGCCATATTTGAAGCCCGCTGCGTATTCTGCAGTAATGGTTGTTTGCTCAAGCTTTTCGTCTTCAGTTTCGAACGGTGATTTGTAGTTTTCACCATATAAACCAGTGATGCTAAAGTCTTGCCAAATCGGCGCAGCTTGAGAGATTGCCGCAGCAGAAGATAATGCTAAGAAAGCAGCAAGTTGAGTCAGTTTCATGAATATTTCCCCAAAAAATCGGATACAGGATACCGATTATTAAGCAAAAATAAAGCCAAATTTGACGAACGTCATGGAAAATAGATATCAAAATGAGCCATTTTTTATACTTTTTTTACCAAATGGTTTAATGTTGCCTTTCAGGCATGACACTTAATTTGATATGGACCTTCATGGAAAAAATGTTAGGTGATTGAATAATAAATTTAGCAATATCGACATGATACAGCTCGGGAAAATCCTAGAATGGAACAGCGTTTGCACTTATTTGGGGATGTTTGCAAAGAATGAATGATCGATGAGTGGAGTCATTCCTGCCGTAATTGAAGTTGTCATAATCATTAGATTTTTTTGTTCATTCTAGCCAATGAAGTCACCTGAATAGAGAGAAGATGGAATCAAATCCATCTGTTTCTGGCCATGCAAGTAAGGGCTTGTCACAATAAGTATCCTTTTCATATTTTTTTAAAAATATCACTTGCATAATTTTCAGTTAGGCCCGATATTCAAAGGAGAAGGACACAGATCTGCAGACTCAAAAGTGTTCATCATTCAATCGATGGAGGTCGAATTCCAAAGCAATTGAAGATGGTCGAATACTGTTAAAACAGTAAGTTACAAGTGTGCCAAGAGATAAAAATCTTCGTACAAAAAAGAGTCGAATAAAGAAAGAGAGAGGATGTTATTTTATGAACATAGAAATCCGTACAGATAAAAACATTCAAAATAGTGACCGTTTAATTAGTTATATACGCGAAGAGCTGAATCAAGAATTTCAACGTCACAGTGAGCGCATTACCCACTTTTCAGTGCATCTAAGTGATGCCAATAGCCATAAAGGCGGAGATGACGACATTCAATGTATGATTGAAGCGCGTCCAGCAGGTTTAAAACCCGTGGTTGTAAATCATAAAGGTCATAATGTCGATACTGCGATTCATGGCGCGATCGATCGCCTTAAACGTAGTTTAGAACATACCTTTGAAAAAAATGATAAACCACGTGCTGGCCAACCTGTATATGCAGATCAGGATGATGGCCTAGTTGATGATGAGGAAGATTAAACCTCACCGAATTTAAAAAAAGCCCCTCAATCAGGGGCTTTTTTAATGCTGGGCACTCACTTTTATCCAACATTACGGATAACAAATGTCCCGTTTATTCGGCATAATAGAATAAACTGAATTGAAGAGCGTCATCTCCATGTTAATCGCGCAACAACAAGCTTTCGTGCAAGCACTTGAAGAATTAGATCTTCAACAAGTTCAACGTCTATTGACCGATGGGTTAAGTCTCAATTTTATCGATCCTGAAAAAGGACCTGTGATTTCTGTTTGGTCAGACGGCTTATTCAAATGGTGGGAAGCGATTTGCGAAGCGTATGAAGCAGGTGCACCACTGTCAGAACAAGAAAAACAACAGACTCTAGCGGTCCATTTAGACATTCTAGAACAACTGATTCATGGCAAAGCAAACTTGCATTTGTGGGATACAGAAGAAATTTATGGCCCACTTTGGGATGCTGCAAGTGCTGCATGTGCGCCAGCGGTCAAGCGTTTGTTGGACGAAAAAGTCGATCCAAACACCAAAGATGAAGATGGCTTAACTATTTTATCTTCAATTAGCGATTTATTCTTTGATTGTGAATTTGACGAAATTAATTGGGCCGAAGCATTGGCTGAAGAAAAGCAAACTTTAGAGTTGCTTCGTCAGCATGGTGCAAAAATGACAAAAGAATTAGCTTAAACAGCGAGATCATCATGATGCAATTAAAACATTTAGGTTTATGTGTAGCCGCTGGGTTCAGTATGAATGCGATGGCTGCAGATTTTTCCTTTGACCGCCCAGGTTCGGGCATAGGGACAGGGATTACGCCTGTGGGGAAGTTGGCTTGGGAGCAGGGCTTGGCCAATGCGCACTATGCTGAATCGACCACGGCTGATGGTGAAAAAGTCAAAACCACCAGCTTAAATGCAGATATGTTATTGCGCACAGGTTTAGCTGAAAACATCGAATTGCAATTGGGTTGGGCTGGGCCCTCTTGGCAACAAATGAAAGTGGCAGGCAATAAGTCTGAAACAGATGGTTTGGGTGATGTCAGTGTGGGTGTGAAAGCGGCGATTCCTTTGGATGATGAACGCTTGACTATGGCGGTACTGGCTGAAGCGATTATTGCCACAGGTAATGATGGTTTCACCAATGAAGATGATATTTATAGTCTGTCATCTGTGGTGGCATACGATTATAGCGACCTCGTGTCGACATCCATCACTATGCGTTATGAAGTGCAAAATAGTGATTGGGCCATTTCTGCAATTCCGACTTTAGAATATCAATTTACCGATAAACTCAGCGGTTTTTCTGAATTGGTTTATCGTAAAGCAGAAAGTCAAGACAATGAATATGCGCTCGGTACAGGTGTCATGTATGCGGTGAATAATCGGATGCAGTTGGACGCAAGTGTTGGTGTCGACTTAAATGGTGCAGATAAAAGTTATTATTCAGGCCTTGGCGTTTCATACTTATTTTAATTAGAAAAAAGAACATATTATGAAAAAGCATCTTCATCTGAAACAGGGGATGAGCGGCAAAACGTGGTATCTGGCGCTGTCAGTATTGATCATCAATCTGTGTATCTGGGCCAGTATCCTAAACGTTCATGCAGAAACTCCACTCCTTTCAGCTGAAGATGCTTTTCCATTTACAGTGGAATCCACGACTGAGCATACCGCTCAACTGCACTGGAATATCCCTGAACAGTATTATCTGTATCAGCACAAATTTGAAGTACAGCAGGCGGGTCAGCCCCTTAAGCTTGAGCTGCCGCCTGCGCATGATTTGTATGATGAAAACTATGGACACACCCAAGTTTATTATCAACAATTGCAATTTGACTTAGACACACAGGCTTCGCAAACCTATAAGGTGACTTGGCAAGGCTGTGCCAAAGATCGTATTTGCTATCCGCCGCAAAGCATTGAGTTTAAAACCGATGTCAACGGTTTGGTCAGTCTACAAGACCAAGCTGGTGGCTCAAAACGACTGCTAGATTTAGCCGCGCAGTCGAATCCGCAATTTGAGCCGATCAATCCAACGGTCACTGCTGAACCCACCGCAACAGCTTCCGATGCGATGGCTGCGCAAGACCAAATTTGGTCTGAAAAGCTAGCCAAAAGCTCATTGGCTTATGGTTTATTACTGTTCTTTGGCCTCGGGATATTACTCGCGTTTACGCCGTGTTCTTTGCCGATGTTGCCGATTTTAACCTCATTAATTATTCGCGATAGCAAAGGCCTCAAAGCATGGATGATTGCCTTGGTCTTTGTGTGCAGTATGGCCATGGTCTATGCCATTTTGGGCTTGGTGGCCTCATCAGCAGGTTTGAACTTCCAGCGTTGGTTACAACAGCCATCCACCCTGATTGCTTTTAGCATTCTTTTTGTTTTATTCGCGCTCAATCTATTTGGTTTGTTTGAACTTAAACTGCCGCAAGCCGTGGTGAATAAACTTGATCATATCCAGTCTATGCAAAAGGGTGGAAGCCTGATCAGCGCTGCCATTATGGGCATGATCTCTGCGCTGTTGGTTGGACCGTGTATGACGGCGCCTTTGGCAGGTGCTTTACTGTTTATTTCGCAGACACAAAGTCAGTGGCAAGGGGCCATTTTGTTGTTCACCTTAGGGTTTGGTATGGGTACACCGCTGTTACTGGCGAGCGTACTGGGCGCTAAGGTATTGCCTCGTGCTGGGCTGTGGATGAATCAGGTTCGGGTATTCTTTGCTTTCATCATGTTGGCTTTGGCGCTGTATTTTGTGCGTCCTTTGCTTTCTGAAACATGGATGCAAGCACTGAGTCTGCTGCTAGGGTTAAGCTTTATCATCTATGTGTTGTATCGTTTGATGTGGCATAAAACTCAGTTACGCATGCTGTACATCGTGGCTTTAGTTATTGGCGGGACGTACATTACTTATAGCCAATATCAGCAGAGTCAGCGTTTCTTTGAAGCACCAGTAGAGGCATCTGCGCGTTGGCATGTGGCAGCGACGGCAGCGGAGTTTAAGCAGCTCTTGGCACAAGCACCAAAAGGTCAAAAAATCATTATCGATGTCTATGCGGATTGGTGTGTTGCTTGTCAGCCAATCGAACACCGTATATTAAAATCGGCAACGGTACAGCAAGCGCTTGCACCGTATTATTTGATTAAATTGGATTTGAGCCATTACGATGCAACCCATCAAGTGCTTTTAAACCAGTGGGATATTTTAGGACCACCGACCTATTTATTCTTAGATGCCTCACAACAAGAAATTCGTGGTTTACGTTTAACGGGTGCATTTACTGAGGCTGAACTTTTAGCTCAATTACAACGTTTTTAACCTGAAGGAGAGCGGGGGATGCAACGTTTATATATTGCCAATAAAAATTATTCCAGTTGGTCGATGCGAGCATGGTTGGTCTTGACTGCATTTGATCTGAATTTTGAAGAAATCCTCATTCGCTTTGATGCAGAAGCCGCCACTTTTAAGCAGCAACTTTCCCACATTCATGCCAATGCTAAAGTGCCTGTATTGGATGTGGGTGAATTTAAGATTTGGGATTCGTTAGCCATCTGTGAATATTTGGCCGAGCAAAATCCAGATTTAGCCTTGTGGCCTAAACCGGCCCATTTGAGAGCACAAGCACGGAGTATCAGTGGTGAGATGCACAGTAGTTTTATGGCACTACGCCAATTGTGTCCGATGAATATTCAAGAGCAGTACAGCATAGCCGAGGGGCAAGCTTTGTGGGTGCAGCATGCTGAATTAAGAGCAGATGTTCAACGAATTGAACAAATTTGGGCACAGCGTGCGAATGAGCATACCTTTTTATTTGGTGATTTTTCTATAGCCGACGCCTTCTATGCACCTGTGGTGATGCGTTTTAAGAGTTATGCACTACCTGTAGCCGAAGGCAGCCAGCAGTATATGCAACACATCATGCAGCATCCTGCGGTCACACAATGGCTCGATGCGGCACGGGCAGAAGCAGTTTAGTTGGGTGAAATGTGCTGTGTGTCGCCACATGCGGCGCTATATTTGATCTCACAGGGATTGATTTCTAAATAGCATTTGATTTGATTGCGTCCACCGGCTTTAGCGGCATACAGTGCTTTGTCTGCTTGATCCAAAAGCTGTTGCGGTTTCAATTTATCCATCGCTAGGGCAATGCCGAAACTGGCAGTAATGCGAATTGCACGTCCATCTTCATTTTGAATCACTAAATCTTCAATGGCTGCACGGCAACGTTCCGCGATTTGACGAGCTTTAAGGGCAGAGGACTGCTTTAAAATGAGTATAAATTCTTCACCCCCAAAACGGCCCACTACATCACTTTCACGCAAATGAAGGCCTAATTTTTGACTTACGGCAATCAGAACCGTATCTCCCATATGATGTCCAAATTGATCATTGATATTTTTAAAGTGGTCGAGGTCTAAAAGCACGATGGCATAGGGGCAATTTTTATCATGATGCAACTCATCTAAGCTTTGGTTAATACTGCGACGGTTCAAGGCGTTGGTGAGTGGGTCGGTCTGACTTAAATGTTGAATCAGTCGCTCACGATGCCGCCATTGGCTGAGTAAGATTTCAAATAAAATCAGACAAGTGACAAGAATAGGGGCAATGAAATACAGCATTGAAAATAACCCAAACCCATTATAAAACAGCTTACCGTTAATGGTGAAAAGTGGTGAGTAGGGCACGACATCTATAAAACTGAGATAACCCGAGAAGACCAAAAAGCTGGTTGCGGGAATCAGCATGATATAAATGATTTTGCGTTTAAATAGAACTAAGCCCACGGTCAGTAAACAAATGTAGGCAATCATAGTCATTGGGCTTAATACGCCAACGAAATAACTGTCTTGGCAAACGAAATAACTGTCTTGGCAAAGAGAAATGACAAAAATGCCGATCGCGACATAGGGTAAAAAACGCTGCACCCAGACGCGATCATGTAGGAAATAGCAGGGATAAATCAGTCCTAACAAGGTCAGTAAAAAGATAGAGTTCAGTACAAATTGGATGCGTACAATATCGAGATTGACCACCTGCCAATATTGAGGATTCAGTAGGATAAAGCTATCCCAACCGAGCCAAGCAACATGAATAATGCAAGCCAAAACCAACATTAGAATACACTTTTTCAAGGTACTCCAATTCATGATGACTTCCTCTTCCAGTAAATAGTGAGAAAGTTTATTTTTATTTAATTTTTTAGAGCTGGAGGCTAGTGAATTCATTCAATCTTTTTATCCTCTTACTTTCATATTCTTTTTAATTTAAATAGTGTAATTAATTCTTAAAATTGAATTTAAAGATAGCATCTAAAATCATAGAAAAAATATCCCTATAAAAAGGGAAAAGTGTTCTATTTTTGCAACATAGTGTTTTAAATAAACCAATTATTCTAAGAGCGGGATTCTTTTAAGATGCAGCTATTCAATAAAGATTATGCGGGAACATCCCATGAAAGTTTTACACATTGATTCAAGTATTATGGCGGATGCCTCTGTATCTCGTCAGTTGAGCCAAGCCATTGTTTCGCAACTCAGCGAAAAGCATGCACAAGTTGAGGTTGAATATTTGGACTTGGCAACGCAGCCGATTCCACATTTAGACGCAGAAATTTTAATGGGTCAAAATGTAGAACAATCGGCTCTGGGCGAACGTATTATTCAACAATACTTAGATGCGGACGTTGTGGTGATTGGTGCGGCGATGTATAACTTCGGGATTACTTCGACTTTAAAAGCATGGATTGACCGCATTAGTGTTGCAGGTCGTACCTTTAAATATACGGAAAATGGTCCTGTCGGTTTGGCTGGTGACAAGAAAGCCTATATTGCCAGTAGTCGCGGTGGTGTCTATGGTGAAAATAGTCCTGTTGACTTCCAAGAAGGCTTCTTAAAAACTGTTTTTAATTTTACTGGTGTGACCGATGTTGAAATCATTCGTGCTGAAGGCGTGAATATGGGCCCAGAGCTGAAAGACAAAGCCATTGCAGCAGCTTTAGTGCAGGTGCAAGCGATCTAATAACAATAACTGTAGTTCCATGATTCCTCATTTGGTCAGCGTTCAGCTGACCTTTTTTTATGCGGAATTTGTTTAGTCTTGGTCAAGCGCTTGAGCAAACGTTGCGATGTCATCCAATGCCATTTTAGCTTCTGGAAACCATGCATTAAACATTTGAAAGTTATGCCACATGCCTGTGTATAGTTTAAATGTCACATCTACACCTGCCTTGGTCGCTTTATCTCTAAACCGCTGCGCATCGTCCAAAAGAATTTCTTTCGAACCGACTTGTACAAGGGTTGGCGGGAGGTCTGCTAAATCATCAAATAAAGGTGAAACGAGCGGGTCCGCTGGGTCAATTTGTTCTGGGACATAATAGTCGATGCCTGTTTCAAGGGCTTCGACGGATAATAGTGCATCAAGCTTGCTGTTATAGCGAATAGACTCACTGGTTAAGCTTAAATCCAAAAACGGCGAAAGTAGAATTAATCCACTGACTTGAGGACGTTGCTCATCACGAATGCGTAGTGCTAAGGCTAGCGCTAAATTTGCACCACATGAATCCCCCGATAAAATAATATCTTTGGCCTGTATACCTTGTTCCAATAACAGCTGATAAACATCAAACAGCGCATCAATAGCTTCAGGATAGGGATGTTCAGGTGACAAAGGATAGTCAAGGTGAATAACCTGCATTTGTGTGCTGGCTGCAAGGTCTGAGACAAACGCGCGATGGGTATTCATTGAACCTAAAAAGAAAGCCCCACCATGAATGTGCAAAATGAGCTGAGTGGCTTCAGTTTCAGGTTTTAATTCTTCCGCACGCAGGCCTGCAAGACGTAGAGGACGAATCTGGATCGACTTATTGAGCGGAAATGCACGACACATTTGTTCAAGAAGAAAACGCTGACTACTGGGTGGGAGACTAAAGCGACTTGGGGTTCGAATCGTGGTTTTTAAAAACTGCTCTGTAATGATTTGTTTCCATGGATCGGCAATCTTCATAGTTATTCCATTTTGTTATTTGTTTTACCTTGAGTTTGTGTATTTACCAACATAATTTACAAGGTTACACTAATTGGTCACATTGAAAAATTGAAAAATTGTTGTGACTTTTTAATAATGATAGTCGTCTATACTAGACTAGGGAAATGACAAAAATGAAAAAAATTGCACTTGCACTAAGCGTACTAGGATTAACCGCTCTAGCTCATGCAGCAGATCCGCTGAATGGCACTGTTTGGAAAACGATTGATGACAAAACTAAACAAGCGAAAGCTTTGGTTAAATTCACTGAGCAAAAAAATGGAACTTTAACTGCGAGTATTCAAGGTATTTTGACACCAGGTGAAGAAAATGCATGTACCAAGTGTGAAGGCCCATACAAAAATAAATCGTTGAAAGGTTTAACGATTGTACATGGTCTGAAAAACGCGGGTGGTACAAGCTATGACGGTGGATCAATTTTAGATCCGCAAACGGGTAAAACCTATAAATTAAAAGGCAACATTGCTGCTGGTGGTAAAAAACTAGAGCTCCGTGGCTATATTGGTGTGGCTGCATTAGGCCGTAACCAAACTTGGATTCGCGCGAACTAATCTCATCCAACAAAAAAAGCCGAGCAATTGCTCGGCTTTTTTGTTTTTGTTATGCCTTTAGGGCACGAATTGCATCTTCATTGAAACCCACAATAAAACCATCGGGCGTTGCAATCACGGGGCGCTTAATGAGACTGTGATGGGTCGTGAGGGCATCAATCAGTCCTTGCTCTGAAGCTAAAGCAGTGTCTTGTTCTGCTTCAGTCAACTTACGCCAAGTGGTGCCTTTTTTATTCAGGACCACATCTGCCCCAATCTGATCGAGCCATGTTTTGACAGTCGCAGCATCAATGCCTTGTTTTTTATAATCATGAAACTCATACGCTAAACCTAACTCATTCAGTAGGTCGAATGCTTTTTTCATTGAATTACAATTTTTAATGCCATACACATTTAACATGGAACACCCTTTTGAATTTTAAGCTGGGTTTAGAGTAACGGAAAAAGCAGAGCAGCTCTAGTGTCGCGATTTAAGCCAACAGCGTCATCGTCTTGTCATAAAAGCGATTTAGAATTAAATCAAAGAAAAATAGAATATAAAAAGAAGAAGCATTAAAAAGGCAGAGACTAAAAAAGAGAAAACCCGCATTTAATCATCCTGATCATGCGGGTCTCATTACAACGTCCATTGTCACATCCTTGAAAACCAACTATATCCATAGTTCGTTTTAATTTCATCCTACGGCGTCCTGTCCTTGTGCTGTCATCCTGACATCGTCCCTTTGCCGTGGAAACATAATGCACTGATTGATTGATCAGAAAAAGACTCAAAAAACGGCAGATAATGTAGGTTAAAAACGCATATTCAGTAAACATTTGTTCGCTGAATATGAGCTAAATGCTTACATTTTTCTAGATTTTGTAGTCAATAATGACAGGTGCATGGTCGCTAAACCATGTTTCTTTATAGACCCAAGCATTGACTGTACGGGCTTTCCAGTCAGGTGAGCAAGCTTGATAGTCAATGCGCCAGCCCACGTTCTTCGCACGGGCCTGTCCACGGTTTGACCACCACGAATAAATCTCAGCTTCTGGACGTACTTCACGGAAAGTATCGACATAGCCAAGTTCATCATAAATATGATCGAGCCAAGCGCGTTCGTGCGGTAAGCAGCCTGAGGCTTTTTGATTGCCTGACCAGTTTTTAATGTCGATGCGTTTATGCACGATGTTGTAGTCACCACAGACAATCACGGATTTATTTTCATCGCGCCATTGTTTCAAAATTTGTTTGTATTCTTCTAAGAAGTGATCTTTACGTACTTGTGCTTCTTCGCCAGAAGAGCCCGATGGTAAATAGAGTGAACAAATATGCACATTTTGGTCTAAGCCTAAGTCAAACTCAGCCGAAATAAAGCGGCCTTGAGAATCGGCCAATTCAAAACCAAGTCCATCAGTAACTGAAACAAATGGTAAACGGCTATAAATAGCAGTGCCAGCATACCCTGGACGTTCAGCAGGGAACAGGTGAGTATGCCAGCCTTCAGGTTTAAATTTATCGGTCCATTGTTCGTGGGTGATGCGAGATTCTTGCATGCAAATCACATCAGCATCTGATGTGGCAATCCAATCAAAAATCCCTTTTTTTTCTGCAGAACGTAGACCATTTACGTTAATTGAAACCACACGTAAAATTTTTTGATCACTTGGATAGCTACTCTTTGGTATCATGCGCAAGTCTTACCTCAATTTGAAAATACGGAGCACCGCATGACAATGCAAGCGACATTTAACCCTCAAGCTTTTATCGAACTCGCATTATCACGTGGCGTGCTTAAATTTGGTGAGTTTACTTTAAAATCGGGTCGTGTGAGTCCTTATTTTTTTAATGCAGGTCTGCTTAATGACGGTGAAGCCTTGTCATTACTGGCGTCTGGCTATGCAACTAAACTGACAGAATGCAACAATGTTGAGGTGGTCTTTGGTCCTGCGTACAAAGGGATTCCTTTTGTTGCTGCAACAGCGGTGGCTTTGTCACAAAATCATGGGGTGAGCGTACCTTGGGGGTTTAACCGTAAAGAAGCCAAAGATCATGGTGAAGGCGGGGTCTTGGTTGGTGCATCCGTTGCAGGCAAAAAAGTCTGGATTATTGATGACGTGATTACTGCGGGCACAGCGATCCGTGAAGTAGTCACCATTTTGAAAAATGCGGGTGCGCAGATTGCAGGTGTGTTGGTGGCATTAGACCGTCAAGAAAAAGGTCAAGGTGAACTGTCTGCGATTCAAGAAGTCCAAAAAGAATTGGAAATTCCTGTGCATGCATTGGTGACCATGAAAGATTTGATGAATTATTTAGAGGCTAAAGGTGAGACAGAGGCTTTAGCAAAAATGGAAGCCTATCGCGTGAAGTATGGCGTCTAAGCATTGAAACAAAAAAGGGAAGCTTCGGCTTCCTTTTTTATTCGCTTTCTTTTTCAGTTGGTGTTTGGCTATGCGCACCTTCCCAGCCAATCATCGCGGTTTTACGTGTTGTTCCCCACATATAATTACCACGTTGTCCTGAAGACTGAATGACCCGATGGCATGGAATTAAAAAGGCAACGGGATTGTTACCAATGGCTGTTCCGACCGCTCGTGAGGTACGCTCTTGCCCAATCTCTTGAGCAATATATGCATAACTGCTGAGCTTTCCCATGGGAATTTTAAGCAGACTTTGCCACACCTTGAGCTGAAAGTCGGTGCCTTTCAGATGCAGTTTAATCTCTGATAGGCTGTTTTGATTGTGCTGAAAAATTGCAAGCGCTTTGCGTTGTAATTCATCCTGATCTTCAATAAATGTCGCACGTGGGAACTGTTTTTTCAGATAGGCCAATGCATCCCGATCTGCTTCGGTAAAGGCCATATGACAAATCCCTTTAGGGGTCGAGGCAATAATGACGGAGCCAAAAATGGTTTCGGCAAAACTATAGTGAATGTCGAGTGCTTCACCGCCCTGTTTATATTCTGCGGGCGTCATCCCTTCGATTTGGACAAATAAATCATGCAATCGGCTGGTACTAGAAAGGCCAGTGTCAAAGGTTGCTGCAAAAATATTATTTTCTGTGTGATTGTTCAAAACCGACTTTGCATATTCCACACTAACATATTGCAGAAATTTTTTCGGGCTAATACTTGCCCATTCGCTAAAGATACGCTGAAAATGTGTAGGACTTAAATGCACGTGTTCTGCAATCTCAGCCAAACTGGGTTGCTGTTTGAAGTTTTGTTCAATGTATTCAATTGCCTTTGCCACACGTGCGTAATTGCTATGTTCTGTCATGATTACTCGTGGAAATCATTTAACTTAAGAAAACACTAACAAATCCAGTCAGGCCTGAAAATCCGTTTCTTGCGCTTTATCAGAAAAGGTTCGAAGCATGCATTGATTGACTTAGTCGTTCCTTGATAAGCATAAAAAAGCGGAACAGTGACCTGTTCCGCTTGAGATGGCGTTTTAACTGAAGGGGTTTAGAACTGGTAGTTCAAACGCATGAGGAAGCTACGCGGTGTACCAGGCATAGAGTCTGAACGCCAGTATTCTTTATTGGTCAAGTTACTGACAGCTAAGGTCAGGTTCCATGGATCAGCACTATAACCAATGGCTGCATCGACACGTGAGAAAGCTTTCATATCCAAGGGCTGGTTGCTTAAATTGCTATTAGGGTAGGCTTTGTAGTCACCCACATAAGTCACACCAACTTCACCATAGAGTTTTTCTGTAGGTAAGTAACGAACAAATAAGTTACCCGTATGTTCAGGCGCATTATTTAGCACTTTATTCACATTATCTGGATTTTGCTTGTCTTTTTTAACTTCGGCTTGTAGATAACCATATCCACCACGGACAAATACATTATCCAATACGCGACCAATAAAACTAAACTCTAGACCTTTAGATTGATGTTCGCCCGCAGTTGCCCATTCTTCAGGTTTAGTGTCATCAGGTACATAACGAATATTATTTTTGCGAATGTCAAAAACTGAGAGTTGGGTATTTAAACGGTCATCAAACCAGTCACTTTTGACCCCAATTTCATATTGCTCATTATATTGAGGTTCTGAATCAAAGGTATTCAGATTGGTATTTGCGGATACAACACTGACACCTACACGCCCACCAAACGGTGCAAAGCTTTTATTGTATGAAGCATAGAAGCTGTGTTGATCTGTGGGTTGCCAAATGAAACCAATGTTGGGGCTAAAGCTTTCATCATTGATACTACGATGGTAATTGATGTCGGAAGAAGCTAATAATTTATTGGTGGTTGATGTATCGTAATAATCATAACGTGCACCAAGCATTACTTTGAAATATTCATTAAAACTAATTAAGTCTTGAATGAAAAAGCCGTAGCTTGTGCCTTCATTATAATTATGCTGAGTAATGGTTTTAGCACCGTTATCACGATTATTCTGTGTTAATTGACCTGTAATTGGGTCATAAAAACCATCAATTCGACTGCCATTGGCGTTTTTATTAGAAAGTTTCGGCTCTCTTTGTTCATAGGTCCAATCGGTACCCACTAAAAGATTATGTTTAATAGCGCCCGTATCAAACTCACCTGTAATATCCCACGTATTGGTGGTGGTTCGATTAGATGTTTGCTGCCAGTAATAGTTTTGCGAAATTTTTCCGACATTGTTGTAGCAGCGACGTTGTGTAAGTGGAGTGCTAGAAGCGCTTTCACCATTACTGGTGGTTGCATCTGAAGCACAGTAGGTACCACCATAAAAATGATCAAAGTCTTGATCTGCTTGGCGGTAACTTGTTGCCCAATGGAATTTCCAATTCGGCGCAAATTCGTAATTTAAATCTGAACGAATGACTTGTAGTACATCATCAACGTAATCGCCTTTTTGTGCAAAGCCCGTTTTAATGGATGTTCCAGCAGGTAAAACACTATAAGAAGGTCCACGGTCTGGTACTCGACCTAATTTGTCATAGGTATATTGTGTGGTCCACGTGAGGGTTTCATCATCATTTTTATAAGTGAAACTTGGCGAGATCATCTCAATTTGACTGTCGATGCCTGAACGGAAACTATCCGCTTCACCGTATTCACCTGTTAAACGGACAGCCCAGTTGTCATTTAAGACTTGGTTAATATCCGCTGTTGCGCCATAAGTATCATATGAGCCTACGTAAGTACCGACTGAGCTTTTTGAGTCAAAGTTGGCGTATTTACTCACCATATTGACCACACCGCCGCCTGCACTACGTCCATATAACACCGAGGCAGGGCCTTTTAAAATTTCGATCCGTTCAATGTTGGCTGTACTACGACGCACTTGGCCACTTTCACGGATACCATCACGGTAAATATCACCCGAGTCGGCAGAGAAACCACGGAGGGTAATGCCATCACCGCGCATATCGTAGCTGGTTGAAACCCCTGGTGTACCTTGTAACATTACACTGAGGTCGTTAGAGCCATAGATTTTATATTTCTGTACATCGATGGTGTCGATGGTTTGAGGAATGTCTTTTTTCTTTAAACCATTCCGTGTGACATTGGCCTGATCATAATCGACATAGCTTTTGATTGGATCAAGTTCACTCATTGCCTCAATTTTCAAGGTCGGCAGAACTGCTGCTGTATTCGAGTTGTTTATCGTCGCTTGAGAGGAAGGGTTCTCATTATTTTGTAGCGTTGCTTCATCCGCATAAGCTGCATGCGCATTTAAAATCATAAAGCTGAGAAGGCTATATTTGAATAGGTTAGAACCACAAAGCGGCTGTGGTGAAAATTTAATCATGATTTAAGGCTCGGAGAGAGTGAATTGCCAATAAAAATGAGAAGTATAATCATTTACTAAAAATGAACAAGACTTACGGTAATATTCATTTTTTCTACATAGTTTGACTGGGTTGAAAAGTACAGCTGTACAGGTTTTTTAATTTTTCTAAAAAATTGATAAATAAGCATTAAAATTTGAAGAAAATGCAAAAGAATTATTTTTGTGCATTTTCCATGCATTTTTTACAGCTTAAAAGAACGCCTATTTTTTCTTGGCGTCCTTGCTCAGTTTGTACCCAAGGACGGTTTTGCCACGGTGGAGTATGGCGGACATGTTGTGTGTGGCCACAGGCAAGCTCCGCCACCCAATGATGTTCTTCATCGAGATGAAAACCGACAATCGCTTGTTGCACTTAAGTATCTCGACTGACGTGTTGAGGCTGTTCTAAGCCGTTTAAAAAACGCTGACACAGTTGATGGATGGCTACCAAATCATCGGAATCTAGACCTAAAGAACACGCCAGCTCAAATGGAATGGCTATAATTTTATCTTTGGCTAAGAGTGCTTTTTCCAGCAGAACGACTTTTTTCATACGTTCATCTTCTTTGACAGCAACACGCTTTAAAAACTGTTTTTCTTCTAGTTTTTTAATAATTGGGGTTAAGGTGCCTGAGTCAAAAAAAGTTTTTTGTCCAATCTCGGTCAGCGTCACATTGTCCTGCTCGTATAAAGCCAACAAAACAATAAATTGCGGATAGGTCAGATCATAAGCTTGTAAGCGTGGACGGTATTGACGAACCATGGCATTGGTTGCGGAATACATGGCAAAACACACGCGGTTTTTTAAAAGTGGGGTGTCCGCCATGTTGCATGTCCTTGGGTGTTAATGTCTGTAAAGCAGTATAAATGAAATAGGGATGAAAGTATATTGCGCATAATAATCTTGTGTGCAAGTTAATTGTGTGCGATATTTATTTGAGACTGAGGTCGGTTCAGAACTTGAAGCGACTTTAATTAATGACATTTTGATGAATGGAAGAGATGTAATGACCACAATTTATGATTTTCAGGCTGAACTGTTGGAAGGCGAGCAAAAAAATCTGGCCGATTATCAGGGCAAGGTTTTATTGGTGGTGAATACCGCCAGCCAATGTGGTTTAACCCCGCAATTTGAAGGCTTGGAAAAGTTATATCAGGACTATCAACAGCAAGGCCTGCTGATTTTAGGTTTTCCTTGTAACCAATTTGCGCAGCAAGACCCTGCGAGTAATGAAGAGATCGGCAGCTTTTGCCAGCGTAACTATGGAGTCTCTTTCCCAATGTTTGCCAAAGTTGATGTGAATGGTCCTACAGCGCATCCGCTGTATCAGTATTTAACCGCTGAAGCTAAAGGCATTTTAGGTAGCCAGAGTATCAAGTGGAATTTCACCAAGTTTCTCATTAACCAAAAAGGACAGGTGGTGAAACGCTATGCGCCGATTGTTAAACCTGAAAAAATTGCCAAGGATATTCAACGCCTTTTGGCTTAATGGAGAAGGTGTGGAAAGGAGCTGTCGCTTGGTAATGGATGTAACTTTCCTTTGTTGCATCGCGCAGTTAGCATCTGATTAGTTGCCGCAAGAAGTTGTAGTTATTTGAATAAAATAGATTTTTTAATCTTTAATTATTACACAACTTGTTGCACCCAAACCTGAAAACTTCGCTATACTTTTTGCCAAGTTTAAAAAAATTTGAGCGTGAGAATTATGCGTGTACTGGTAGTGATGGACCCGATTGAAACGGTGAATCTGAAAAAAGATTCCACCATGGCCATGTTATGGGTCGCAAGCCGTCGCGGACATGAACTGGGTTATGCATTACAACACGATTTATATATCGATCAAGGCAAAGCCTTTGGTCTGATTTCTCCCTTAAAAGTGTTTGAAGATTACGATCATTATTATGATTTGGGTGAACAGCAAAAAGAGTCCTTGGCCGATTACGATGTGATTTTGATGCGTAAAGATCCACCATTCGACATGAACTTTGTCTACACCACCTATATTTTGGAACAAGCGGAACGTGAAGGCGCGTGGATTATCAATAAACCACAGTCCTTACGTGACTGTAATGAAAAACTGTTTGCCACGCAGTTCCCCGAACTCCAAGTCCCTACATTAGTGACTTCACAACAAAGCCTGATCCGTGAATTTATCAAAGAACATGGTGATGTGATTGTGAAGCCTCTCGATGGGATGGGTGGCATGGGAATTTTCCGTTTATATCAAGATGGTGTGAACATTGGCTCAACTTTGGAAATGTTGACGGAAATGGGCACACGTCCGATTATGGCGCAGCGTTATATTCCTGAAATTGTGGAAGGGGATAAACGTATCTTGCTGGTCAATGGTGAACCGATTCCGTACTGTTTGGCGCGTATTCCACAAAACGGCGAAGTCCGTGGGAATTTGGCCGCAGGTGGTTTGGGTCAAGCACGTCCTTTGACTGAAAACGACAAGGCGATTGCTGCAAAAGTGGGACCCTTCTTACGTGAAAAAGGTTTGGTTTTTGTCGGACTTGATGTGATTGGCAATTATGTGACCGAGATTAATGTCACCAGTCCAACCTGTATTCGTGAGATTGATGCGCAATTTGGTACCTCGATTGCCGATGATTTATTTGATGTCTTGGAAGCAGGCAAAGCCAGCTAAAACGACAGAAAAGGAACCTGAAATGGTTCCTTTTTTCTTTCATGGTTGTGGTCGGTTTTGAAATAGAGCTGTGCTTTGCTGCAAAGTGTATCAATTTGGTTGAAAATAAAGCGGATTATGTTGCCAGACACTACAAATTTTCATCCTACTCAAATGTATGCACTCAGATTGTATTTCTAGGCGCTAAAATGACGCGAATTGGGCTTTAAAATTATGTTAAATAATTGATTCCAATCACCTTCCTGGTTTTAATTTTAAATATAGCCAATTGCGCTGTCGAGCCTGATTGTGTGCTGTAGTTTGAGTAAAAATGCACATCTGATAACAAATCTAGTTTAAACTTGAAAATCAGTAGAAAAAAACAATCAAATGCCTGTTGAAAAAAAGTAAATAATCTTTCGCGGCTATGCGTTTGTGATTACAATTGATCGCTTAAAATTGAATTTTGTTTCCATATTTTTAGAATTGAAGAATTAGACTGTGACCGAAGCAACACAAACAAAGCCGAAACATGTAATGATGATGGCTGCCGGAACGGGCGGGCATGTTTTTCCAGCACTTGCTGTGGCTAAGGAATTACAGCAACAAGGCTGCCAAGTCTCGTGGCTTGCTACGCCTACAGGTATGGAAAATCGCCTGCTTAAAAATCATGATATCCCGATTTATCAAATTGATATTCAAGGTGTGCGCGGCAATGGCTTAGTCCGCAAAGTATTGGCACCCTTTAAAATTTTAAAAGCCACTTTAAGTGCAATGCGTTACATGAAGCAGCTCAAAGTCGATGCCGTCGCGGGCTTTGGGGGGTATGTCGCTGGGCCTGGTGGATTGGCTGCGCGCGCATTGGGTATTCCTGTGATTATTCATGAGCAGAATGCGATTGCGGGTTTTACCAATACGCAGTTATCACGTATTGCCAAAACAGTGTGTCAGGCTTTTCCAAACACCTTTGCTGCACAAGATAAAATTGTGACCACAGGTAATCCCGTCCGCAAAGAGATTACGGAAATTTTAAATCCGTCTTGGCGTTATCAAGAACGTGAAAAAGCTGGAGCTACGCTTCGAGTTTTAATTGTGGGTGGCTCGTTGGGTGCACAAGCGTTAAATGAGCGTGTTCCTGAAGCATTGAAGCAATTGAATGTGCCGTTAAGCGTTTATCATCAGTGTGGTCAAAACCATGCAGATACGACCCAAGCGCGTTATGCCGATGCCCCTGAACAGCTTCAGGTTGAAGTTCACCCTTTTATTGAAGATATGGCCAAAGCCTATAGCGATGCCGATTTAATTATTTGCCGTGCTGGGGCGTTAACCGTGACCGAGATTGCGACTGCGGGTGTGGCTGCGGTTTTTGTTCCGCTGCCAAGTGCAGTGGATGATCACCAAACGGCCAATGCAAAGTTTTTAGCCAATATCGGTGCAGCCAAAATTTGCCCACAAGCAAGCATGACGCCCGAGAGTTTAAAAGAATTATTATTACCCTTGATGAACCGTCAGTTATTGTCTGAAATGGCAGTGAAAGCACGTCAGCAAGCACAACCCGATGCAACCCAACATGTGGTTCGTTTAATTCAAGCATTGTAAACCGAGTATTTTATGTCGCCATCTACGCCTGCTGATCAAGCAAAAAAGTTAATTAAAGTGCCAGAAATGCGCCGTATTAAGCACATCCATTTTATTGGGATTGGTGGTGCGGGTATGTGTGGTATTGCTGAAGTGCTCAAGAACCAAGGCTACAAAGTCTCAGGTTCAGATATCAAAGCATCAAAAACCACGGCTCAGCTTGAAGAAAACGGCATCAAAGTCTATATCGGGCATACCGCTGAAAATATTCAAGGGGCAAACGTGATTGTGGTGTCGACTGCAATTGATGCAGAAAACCCAGAAATTAAAGCAGCCATTGAAACGCGTACACCTGTGGTGCGCCGTGCAGAAATGCTGGGTGAGCTGATGCGCTACCGTCATGGGATTGCTGTTGCGGGAACGCATGGTAAAACCACGACCACTAGCCTTGTCACGTGTATGTTGGCAGAAGAAAATCTCGACCCAACTTATGTGATTGGCGGTTTGCTGAATCGTACTGGTGTGAATGCAGCACTGGGCGCGAGTCGTTTTATCGTGGCAGAGGCAGATGAATCAGATGCTTCATTCTTGCATTTGCAACCAATGGCCACCATCGTGACCAATATTGATGCAGACCACATGGACACCTACGGTGGTAGCTTTGATGTCCTAAAAGATACCTTTGTACAGTTCTTACAAAAACTACCGTTTTACGGCTTGGCTGTGGTGTGTGGCGATGATGCCAACATTCGTGAAATCATGCCGCGTATTGGTCGTCCATTGATCACATATGGTTTTAACGAAGACAATGACATTCGTGCAGTGGATATTGAACAAGAAGGCATGCAGTCGCACTTTACCGTATTGCGTAAAGATCGTGAGCCTTTGCGTTTAACCATCAATTTGCCGGGTTTACATAATATTTTAAATGCACTTGCGGCGATCGGTATTGCAACCGATGAAGGTGTGTCTGATGCTGCGATTGCACGTGCATTGGAAAGTTTCAGCGGTGTAGGTCGTCGTTTCCAAGTCCAAGGTGAATTTGACATCGAAGGCGGTAATGTGAAATTGGTGGATGACTATGGTCACCATCCAAAAGAAGTTGAAGCGACCATTAAAGCTGCACGAGCAAGCCATCCAGACCGCCGTTTAGTGATGATGTTTCAGCCACACCGTTTTAGCCGGACCCGTGACTGTTTCGATGACTTTGTGGATGTACTGTCACATGTCGATCAGTTGTTGCTGCTTGAAGTCTATCCTGCGGGTGAAAAACCGATTGTGGGTGCAGACAGTCGTTCATTGGCGCGTAGTATTCGTTTACGTGGCGATGTAGAGCCGATTTTGATCGATCCAGTCGAAGGTAATTTGCAGCATGCGTTGAAAAAAGTGTTACAAGCGGATGACTTGTTATTGACGCAAGGCGCAGGTAATGTGGGGGCTATCTCGGTTGAGCTTGCAAGCAATCATTTATATTTAAAATAATCACGTTTTGTGATTACTCAATGAATAAAACAGTCATAAAGTTTAAGGATATCAACGTGTCAAATGCTTCAAAATTCGGCAAAGTAGCGGTGTTGCTTGGTGGTAAGTCTGCTGAGCGTGAGGTTTCTCTAGATAGTGGTGCAGCTGTACTTGAAGCATTGGTTCGTTCGGGTGTAAATGCAGAAGCTTTTGATCCGCAAGAGCGTAGTGTGACCGAATTGGTCGGTTATGACCGTGCGTTTATTGTGTTACATGGTCGCGGTGGAGAAGACGGTCAAATCCAAGGGGTCTTGGAGTGGCTCAATATCCCGTATACCGGAACAGGCGTACAGGGTTCTGCTATTGGCATGGATAAAGTTAAAACCAAGCAAGTTTGGCAGGGTTCAGACTTACCGACAGCACCCTATCGCATCATTAGCCAAGAGTCAGATTTAGCTGAAGTGGTGGCGAATTTGGGTCTTCCACTGATTATCAAGCCGGTACACGAAGGTTCAAGTGTCGGCATGAGTAAAGTTGAAAAAGCAGAAGATTTGGCAGCGGCAATTGCCAAAGCGACCCAACACGATGCTGTGGTGATGGCTGAAAAATGGATTACGGGACGTGAATTCACGATTTCATTTTTAAATGGTCAACCGCTACCTGTGATTCGTCTACAACCTCCTGCGGATGTGGCTTTTTATGATTATGAAGCGAAATATCAGCGTAATGATGTGGAATACGGAATTCCGTGTGGCTTAAGCACTGAAGAAGAGCAAAAGTTGCAAGCGCTTTGCCTCCGTGCATTCCAAGCGGTGGGTGCAAGTGGTTGGGGTCGTATTGATGCGATGCAAGATGAGCAAGGCAATTTCTGGTTACTAGAAGTGAACACAGTACCTGGGATGACCAGTCACTCTTTGGTGCCGAAAGCAGCAAATGCAGTGGGTTATAGCTTTGATGCGCTTTGTGTCCAAATTTTAGAGCAAACACTGACAGGTGCGGCTCACTAAATGGCGCAATTACCTGCTTCTATGCGCCGTAAACGCGCAGCGATTACTTCAATACACGATAAACCACCGACGCGTAAGGAAAAGCTTGCCAACTTTGGTGGTTGGGTGATGTTGATCGTTGCCGTGGCGGTACTGTTGGTTGGTATTTATGGCTTATATCAAGTCATGACAGATGCACGCGTGGCCGAACTTGATGTAGTAGGCGTACGTTCTGAGGCGGAAAAGAATCAGGTGATGGGACATGTTTCAGCGGCCATTACTCATAATTATTTCACCTCAGATTTAGAAGAAATTCGTGATCGTACCTTAGAGCTGGGTTGGGTCGATCGTGTGGTGGTTTCGCGCGCATGGCCGAATGCGATTCGCGTTCGCGTCATGCCTCGGCATGCAATTGCACGTTGGGGGACGGGGCGTCTCTTAAGTGACAGTGGTGACGTATTTAGCGAAGTGACACCGAAAAATAATCAGAATTTGCCTTTATTACACGGCCCAATCAGTCAGTCTAAAATGATGATGCGCCGTTATAATGAAATTAATCAATTATTCCAGCCAGTCAATCTCCGTTTAAAAGAACTATATTTAACGGAGCGTATGACTTGGTTTATGCAGTTCGATTCAGGTTTACGTGTTATCGTAGATCAGGATCAAACCATGAGTAAGCTGCAACGTTTGAGTTATTTGGCTCAAAGTGATTTGAAGCCAGTTTGGACCAAAGTATCTGCCATTGATTTGCGTTATCGGAATGGCTTGGCCATCCAATGGAAGAATGCTGCCGCACCAAAGATAGCAAATGGTCATTTTGTTGTAACGATTGATGACACAAGCATTGCAGGTGGAGCAGCAGCAAAGCCATAATACTTGGCTTTAAAACAGAGGCATAAAGCCATAAATTAAACAAACATGTGATGGTAGTAGTAAATAATGAATGAAGCGGTTCCCTCAGTTGTTGCGATTGACATTGGGACGCACAAAGTTTCAGTTTTGATTGGTAAGGTACATGCGCCAGACAATATCCAAGTGATAGGAATGGCAACTGCTCGTAACCGAGGCATGAATAAAGGAAAAATTGTAAGTCTTGATAAAGTCATTACAGCGATAAAAAATGCCGTGCAAGAAGCAGAAGATATGGCTGAATGTCGTGTCCATTCTGCGTGGGTGTCGATCCCAAGTGCCGAGTTAAAAAGCTTTTATGCATCAGGACGAACGCCAGTTGAAAATACTGACCATACAATTACAACAAGTGAAGTGGTTCGTGCATTAGAGTTGGCCAAAGCCAGCCACATGACCTCGGATCATTATTTGGTTAGTGCTGTTCCACTGGGCTTTGAGCTGGATGACTCCACTGAGTGGGTACAAAACCCAATACGAATGTCTGCCCACAGCATGATTGGTCATTATCAGTTGATGATGTTACCGATTAGCACCATGCAAAACCTTGATCGGGCCTTAAAAGGTGCGAACATCGGGGTGGAGAAACTGGTGGTGTCTTGTCTGGCAACGGCAGAAGCGAGCCTACTCAAAGATGAAAAAGAGTATGGCGTTTGTTTAGTCGATATTGGTGCAGGTACCACCAACATTGCGGTGTATTTGGATGGTCGTTTGGCGTTGACACATACTTTGCAGCGTGGTGGCGAACATGTCACCCGTGATATTGCTGCTGTGTTACAAACCACCACTGAAGAAGCAGAGCGAATTAAATTACTCTATGGGTGTGTCGACATTAAGTCGGTTAAACCGGACCATATGATTCAGATCCAAGGGATTGATGGTCCGCAAACGATTAGTCGTATTGAGCTGACTGAAATCGTGATTGCGCGTTATGAAGAAATCTTAGGCCAAGTTCGCCAAGAGCTAGAGCGTAATGGTGCGATTCATGGTTTGTATCATGGTGTGGTGTTAACTGGTGATGCCAGTCAAATCGAAGGTATGGTGACGTTGACCCGTCGTATGTTGGGTGTGTCTGCGCATTTGGGTAATCCACCTGTGCAAGTGACAGCAGATGAGCAGAATATTGCCGCACTGCGTCGCTCTCAGTATGCCACTGCCGCAGGTTTGTTGATGTTTAGTCAGAGCGAAACACAAGACACCATAGTGGAACCAGAAGATACAGAAAAACTGTCTCTGATTAAACGCGTTGGACGTGCTTGGTCTGGACTCAATGAAAAGCTGAAATCTGTTTTTTAAGTTGAATTTTTTTGGAATATTGTTAAGAAGTTGTACAACGCATCGCTTAAACTTGACAAGCTATGGCTTGCACAGCATGCTTAAAAGCAATTTTGTTTATTAAGATCAAGGCAGTATACGGGCTTAAGTGACTGCCAATAACGAATTAGGAAATCTATAGGTCATGGCCTCATTTGAATTTTTAGAAGATGATCAAACCGATAGCAACGGTCAAGCCCGTTTTACTGTGTTTGGTGTTGGTGGTGCAGGTGGTAACGCCGTACAACACATGCTTGAGTCAGATATTCAAGGTGTAAAATTTGTATGTGCCAATACGGACAAGCAAGCGCTAGACCGTATGAATGCACAATTCAAAATCCAGTTGGGTGAGCAAAGTACTCGTGGACTAGGTGCAGGCGCCAATCCAAATGTAGGTCAAGCAGCAGCTGAAGAAAGTCGTGACTTGATTCGTCAACACCTTGAAGGCACTGACATGGTGTTTGTCACTGCCGGCATGGGCGGTGGTACAGGTACAGGTGCTGCGCCAGTGGTTGCTGAAATTGCCAAAGAAATGGGTATTTTAACCGTAGGCGTGGTAACGACACCGTTTAACTTTGAAGGTAAGCGTCGTCTTCAGTCCGCTGAGCAAGGCATTGAAGCATTAGAAGCGCATGTAGATTCTTTAATCATCATTCCAAACCAACGTTTGTTAAAAGTTTTCCGTGACATCTCAATGAAAGATGCCTACAAAAAAGCGGATGATGTCTTGTTAAATGCGGTCCGTAGTATCTTTGATTTGGTAGTACGCCCAGGTCATATTAACCTTGACTTTGCTGACTTGAAAACTGCGATGAGCACACGTGGTTATGCCATGATGGGTGCGGGTTTAGGTCGTGGTGAAAACCGTGCACGCCAAGCGGCTGAGCAAGCGATCCGTAGTCCATTGCTGGATAACGTCACCATTATGAATGCCAAAGGGATTCTGATTAATGTGACGGGTGGTGATGACGTTACGTTTGGCGAAATCGAAGAAATTACCGACGTTGTGAACCAAATTGTCGATCTAGATGAAGGCCAAGTCTTCTATGGCACCGTATTTGATCCAGATGCGCGCGATGAAATCAGTGTCACTGTCATTGCAACAGGTTTGACTCGAAATTCAGCAGATTCTGCTGAGCCAGTGAAGCGTCCAAATGCACATGTGCAGGTAGCACAACATGGGCATGCAACGCAAGCGGTTGTTGAAGATGATGATGTGCCTGCAATCCAGCGTCAGAACCAAGACGTGGCTGCTGCAGCGAGTTCTGCATCGACAGTGAGTGCTGCACGCCCAACACCAATGAGCATTCAAGATTACTTGAAAAATCAACAACGTAAGTAGTATTTATTGATGTGGTTAAGCCACATGTGATGAAGAAAAGGTAGTCTCTGACTACCTTTTTGTTTTTTATCAATGGCTAAATATGCTAACGTATAGCGGTTTAGTGGTGAGATGGTATGAAACATGTTGAAACAAAGAACTCTACAACGTGTCGTTAAAGCAAGCGGCATTGGTTTGCATAGTGGTCAAAAAGTCTTAATTAACTTTGTGCCACATCATGCGGACGGAGGAATTGTGTTTCGTCGTATCGATCTCAATCCACCCGTCGACATTCGTGCAAATGCGATGTTGATTCAAGAAGCCTTCATGTGTTCAAACTTGGTTCAAGAAGATGCCAAAGTCGGTACGATTGAACATGTTATGAGTGCAATTGCAGGTCTGGGTATTGATAACCTGATCATTGAAGTGTCTGCCTCTGAAGTCCCAATTATGGATGGCAGTGCAGGTCCGTTTATTTACTTGCTCATGCAAGGCGGTCTCAAAGAATTAGAAGCCCCTAAAAAATTTATAAAAATACTCAAACCTGTAGAAGCACTCATCGACGACAAACGCGCCATTTTCCGCCCACATGAGGGTTTCCAGCTCAATTTCACCATTGACTTCGACCATCCTGCTTTTAAGAAGGAATATCAGTCTGCCACTATTGATTTTTCAACCGAAACCTTTGTTTATGAAGTCAGCGAGGCCCGTACTTTTGGTTTTATGAAAGATTTGGACTATCTCAAAGCCAATAATCTCGCTTTGGGGGCAAGTTTAGACAATGCTATTGGTGTCGATGAAACTGGTGTGGTGAATGAAGAAGGTTTACGCTTCTCAGATGAATTTGTTCGTCACAAAATATTAGATGCGGTGGGGGATCTTTACTTGCTCGGCCACCAAATTATTGCCAAATTTGATGGATATAAGTCTGGGCATGCTTTGAATAATCAATTATTGCGCAATGTCCAAAGTGATCCAAGCAGCTATGAAATTGTAACATTTAATGACAAAGGTCAGTGTCCAATTCCTTATGTGAGTGTGACTTAAGTCATTGTCTTTATTGTGTGATGTTATATTGTAACAAGAGCAAGTGTGATGAATTTATCATTTTAAAAACGCAATTCTGAAGCGGGTCGAGACGAGGTTACTTTTTTTTGCTTGCCAAACGGCGCATTGCTTGGCTAAGCTTAGGGTCGCTCACAAAGTCAGCAGCACCTCGAATTAAGTCTTGAGTTTCTGTGCTTAGCGATCTTGAAATAGATTGTATCTTTGCGGGTGTTTGAGAGGGGATTCTCAAACGAACTTGGAGTTTTTGTAAGTCTTTAAACTCATCAAGTTCCGACAGTTGTGCAATATATTGTTTTTGAAGGTAACCAAGTTGACTAATCATCGCTTGATTTTCGCCGGTAATCGTCAAAATACCATATTGATAACAAACAACCTGCCACTGCTCTGGTTGCGGTAGGATAGGTTGAATCAGTTTTGTAAGTTTCTGCCATGCAGTTACTTGCTTTGAGAGAAACGTTAAGTTTCCTGTTTTTATGTGTTTTCTGGTTTGTTGAAAGAGATTCACTGGTTCGGACATACATATTTCCTTCATGTTAATGTCTTAATCTTATGCGCTTCTTTCGGTAGATATCAAGGACGAGATCACGCAAGAAACATTCGTAAGAACAGTTTTAAGAGGTTTTTTATGCATATGCGACGTATTTTGTTGGCTTTTTCTTTTGCGGCATCGGCTGCTTCAGTAGCCTTCGCTGATTTGGTAGAACTCAATACAAATAATGCATCTTCGGATCGAATTGAGCAATTGACACGCACTTTATCGGAAGGTGCTTATACCGAATCTAATGATATTGATATCCCTGCCGAAACGAAAATGTCCGTGAAACTACGTGAGAAAACGGTTGAACTCAACAACGCTTCACTAGCGAAAAAATACGGTTCGGAATCCTCTGCAAAAAGTTTTTCAAATAATCCATATTCGTGGTTAGTGACACACCCGCTTCCAAGTGCACGTGTGAGCTCTAGTTATGGTGGTCGTACAATGAATGGTCGTGCTGAGCGCCACTCAGGTCTAGATCTTGCTGCGCCAAGCGGTACACCGATTTATGCGACAGGCCCAGGGATTGTGACCAAGTCAGGTTGGGGTACAGGTTATGGTCAATATGTTGAAATTAACCATGGCAATGGTTACATCACGCGCTATGCTCATGCTTCACGTTTAATCGCTCGTGTTGGCGACCGTGTAGATGCGGGTGAACATATTGCCAATGTCGGTTGTACAGGTCGTTGTACAGGCCCACATTTACACTATGAAGTAGTTGAAGATGGTCAACGCAAAAACCCATCGACTTATCTAGCAATGTTGCCTTAAATCCGATTTGATCGATGATCCGAACTTACCGTTGGTCTGATGCTTGAAAAAGGAATACAGCTCTGACGAAATCTAAGTTAGCATCAAAAAGTAGCATTAAATGTATAAAAAACCGCCTAAATTGGCGGTTTTTTGTTATCTTGGGTAACAAATGGTCAATGACTATTTAGTTGCTAAATAGTATGGCTCAGCCATATTCAGCTGTGGCGATACTCTTATAGGACGAAAGTATGATACATATTAGCGTATAAGATTAGGATATCGAAATAGGTGAATTATGGCGTTTTATGGTGATACTGACGCGCAAGAAACGCAAGAGTGGCAAGATGCGTTTGACTCCGTTTTACAACACATGGGGACTGAGCGTGCAGCTTTTCTACTGGAAAAACTGTATCAACAAGCAATCGCTAAACATGTCCCTATTCAGCGATTAAATACGCCTTATTTAAATACAATTTCAGTGGCTGAAGAACCTGCAATGCCAGGCGATCAAGACATGGAGCGTCGTATCCGTGCGTTGATTCGTTGGAATGCGCTAGCGATGGTACTCCGTGCCAATAAAACAGGTGATGACTTAGGCGGTCACTTGGCAAGTTTTGCATCTTCAGCAACTTTATATGATGTCGGTTTTAACCACTTTTTCCGTGCCAATAACGACAACTTTGGCGGGGACATGATCTATTATCAAGGTCACTGTGCGCCAGGTATTTATGCGCGTTCGTTCCTTGAAGGTCGTTTGACTGAAGAGCATCTAAACAATTTCCGTCGCGAAGTGGACGGTGTTGGCTTACCTTCTTATCCGCATCCATACTTAATGCCTGATTATTGGCAGTTCCCAACGGTATCGATGGGTCTTGGCCCAATCATGTCGATTTACCAAGCACATATTCAAAAGTATTTGATGAACCGCGGTTTAATCAAAGAAGAAAATCGCAAAGTTTGGGCATACCTTGGCGATGGCGAGATGGATGAGCCAGAAAGCACAGGTGCAATTTCACTTGCGGGTCGTGAAAAATTAGACAATCTCATTTGGGTTGTAAACTGTAACTTACAGCGTCTAGATGGCCCAGTACGTGGTAACGGTAAAATTATTCAAGAATTAGAGTCTCTATTCCGTGGTGCGGGCTGGCGTGTCATTAAAGTGGTTTGGGGCCGTCATTGGGACCCACTACTGGCTAAAGACAAAACTGGTGCTTTAAAGTCGGTTATGGAAGAAACACTGGATGGCGAATACCAACGCTTACAAGTGAAGGGCGGTGCATATGCACGCGAAAAATTCTTTGGTAAATACCCAGAAGCGGCTGAGTTGATTAAAGACTTAAGCGATGAAGATATTGATAATCTAAATCGTGGTGGTCATGACCCGTACAAAGTTTTTGCAGCCTATGCAGAAGCATGTACAGCCAAAGGTCAACCAACTGTAATCTTAGCGAAAACTGTTAAAGGTTATGGTTTGTCTGATGAAATTGAAGCAGTAAACAAAACGCATCAAATCAAAAAGATGCAAATCGAATCTTTAAAATATGTACGTGATCGCTTCAATTTGCCATTTAACGATGAGCAATTAGAAGAAGTGCCTTTCTATCGTCCAAGCGAAAACTCACCTGAATTGAAATATATGAAGGCACGTCGTGAAGCACTAGGTGGTTACTTACCTGCACGTCGTAAAGAAAGTGAACAGTTGGCTATTCCAGAACTTTCTATCTTTGATGCAGTCTTAAAAGGCTCACAAGGCAAAGAACAATCAACCACCATGGTGATGGTTCGTTTAATCGCTGCATTGTTAAAAGAAAAAGCCATTAAAGACCGTGTTGTTCCTATTGTTCCAGATGAAGCACGTACTTTTGGTTTAGAAGGTATGTTCCGTCAATTGGGTATTTATGCAGCCAATGGTCAGCATTACACGCCTGAAGACCAAGAACAGTTGATGCATTACCGTGAAGCAAAAGATGGTCATATGCTTCAAGAAGGCATTAACGAAGCAGGTGCAATGAGCGCTTGGGCAGCGTTGGCAACCAGTTATTCAACCAATAACTTACCAATGATTCCAATGTACATGTACTACTCTATGTTTGGTTTCCAACGTATTGGCGACATTGCATGGGCTGCAGGTGATGCACAAGCACAAGGTTTCTTATTGGGTGCAACAGCAGGCCGTACCACGCTAAATGGCGAAGGCTTACAACACCAAGATGGTCACTCACATATTCTTGCAAATACAATTCCGAACTGTGTGTCGTATGACCCATGTTTTGGTTATGAATTAGCAGTTATTGTGCATGATGGTTTACAACGCATGTATGTGAACCAAGAGCGTATTTTCTATTACTTAACGGTAATGAACGAAAACTACGAGCATCCTGAAATGCCACAAGGTGCTGAAGAAGGCATTAAACGTGGTATGTACTTACTTCAAAAAGATGAAAAAGCCACTGTTCAGTTGATGGGTTCAGGTGTAATTCTGCGTGAAGTCATTAAAGCTGCTCAAATCTTACGTGATGAATACCAAATCCATTCAAATGTATTTAGCGTAACAAGTTTCAATGAACTTGCACGTGATGGTATGGCATGTGAAGAATATAACCGCTTGCATCCAATGAGCGAGAATGTGAAAGAAGCTTGGGTGACTGAGCAACTGCGCGGCACAGAAGGGATCGTAGTTTCTGCAACAGATCATATGCGTGCTTATAGCGAACAAATTCGTGCATATCTTCCAGACAACCGTCCATTCGTAGCATTGGGTACAGATGGTTATGGTCGTTCAGATTCACGCGCTAAATTACGTAGCTACTTTGGTGTAGATGCAGCGCACATTGTGGTTGCCACACTGAAGAAATTGGCTGATGAAGGTGAGGTGGATGCACGCTTAGTGAAAGATGCCATCTCTACATTTGAATTAGATACGGACCATCCAGTAGCTTGGGCTCCTCAAGCAACGCCATCTGTACACGCTGTAGCTGACTACAAAGAGGAGAAATAAGTATGCAAATTACAACTCCTGATATTGGTGTAGATAAAGCCGTTGTTGCTGAAATTTTGATCAAAGTTGGCGATACCATTGCGGTTGATGACAGTGTTGTTCTATTAGAATCAGACAAAGCATCTGTTGAAGTGCCTAGCACTTCAGCAGGCGTTGTTAAAAGCATTTTAGTAAACTTAGGTGACTCTGTTGCTGAAGGTGCAGCGCTGATTGAGCTGGAAGCCGAGGGACAAACTGAAGCGCCAGCAGTACAAGCACAGGCTGACCTTGTACAAGCTGAAGAAAAGACTGCACCCGCTGCTGTTGCTGAAACGGTTGCACCCGCTGCCACTACAGCATCACAAGTGATTGATGTGCAAGTGCCAGATATTGGTGTGGAAAAAGCAACCGTTGGTGAAATTTTGGTGTCGGTTGGCGATCAAATTGACGTCGATCAAAGCATCCTTGTGGTTGAGTCAGACAAGGCGACTGTGGAAGTCCCGAGTACGATTTCAGGCACAGTGGAATCGATTAGCATTCACGTTGGTGACAGTGTTAAAGAAGGCGTAGTGATCCTGACTGTAAAAACAGCAGCGTCAGTTGCACCAGTGACTGCTGAGCCTACGCCAGTTGCAGCACCTCAAACCACTGAAGCTCAGCCTGCTGAAGCGGCGCCACAAGCTGCTGCTGCGCCTGCAGGTGCGGTTGAAATTGCAGTGCCTGACTTGGGTGTAGACAAAGCGGCAGTTGCTGAAATTTTGGTGTCAGTAGGTGATACGGTTGAAAAAGACCAAAGTATCATCGTGGTTGAATCAGACAAAGCAACGGTTGAAGTACCAAGTACAACAGCGGGTATGATTAAAGCCATTCATGTTGCATTGGGACAAAATGTATCGGAAGGTGTGGCTTTGGTGACCATTGAAGCTGAGGGCCAAGCCCCTGCACCAGTGGCTCAAGCTGTTGCTCAGACACCAGCGAAACCTACAGCGGCTCCAGCTGCAACTACACCAATGGTGGCATCTACTGTACAAGTTGCACCAGCAGTTCAAGGTGCAGATAAGCTGACCAAAGAGCAAAATGCAGCAAATGCTAAAGTCTACGCGGGTCCTGCGGTACGTAAACTCGCGCGTGAATTGGGCGTGGTGCTGGCAGAAGTCAAAGCTTCTGGTCCACATGCACGTTTAATGAAAGATGACATTTTTGCTTATGTGAAAGGTCGTTTAACCGCACCGCAAACTGCACCTGCTGCGACGGCTGTTGCTGCTGCGGGCTTACCGAAACTGCCTGACTTTAGTGCGTTTGGTGGTGTTGAAGAGAAAGTGCTGACACGTCTGCAACAAGTCTCTATTCCACAGTTGTCTTTAAACAACTATATTCCACAAGTGACTCAGTTTGATTTGGCGGATATTACTGAGCTTGAAGCTTGGCGTAATGACCTTAAAGGTAACTTTAAGAAAGATGGTATTAGCTTGACCATTATGGCTTTCATTATTAAAGCTGTTGCGCATTTGCTGAAAGAGGAGCGTGATTTTGCCGGTCACTTGGCTGATGATGGTAAGTCTGTACTCTTGCGTAACGAAATCCATATGGGCATTGCTGTAGCAACACCAGATGGTTTAACCGTTCCTGTACTCCGTAATCCAGACCAGAAATCGATTAAAGACATTGCGGTGGAGCTCGGTGTATTGGGTCAGAAAGCACGTGATAAGAAGCTTTCGCCGAAAGACCTACAAGGTGCAAACTTCACGATTTCAAGCTTAGGTGCAATTGGTGGTACAGCATTTACACCTCTGGTGAACTGGCCGCAAGTTGCAATTTTGGGTATTTCTCCAGCGACGATGCAACCCGTATGGAATGGTCAAGGTTTTGATCCGAAACTGATGTTGCCGTTGTCACTGTCTTATGATCACCGTGTGATCAATGGGGCCGATGCAGCGCGCTTTACCAATAAGCTGACCAAGTTGTTGAAAGACATCCGTACTTTGCTGATCTAATGATCTAGCTTTTAGCTCTGCTATTCTCTCTTCTCAAAAGAGAAAAATAGCGGCTGGAAGCACTGAAAAAATACCTCAATAAAGACCCTGCTTCGGCAGGGTCTTTTGTATTTATAGATTGCCAAAAAACATATTTTCGCCTAAAATTGTGTTACTTCATTGGGGAGTAGCCGCTGTTCTTCAGAACAGGTGATGATCAACATATTTGCTCTAAAACGAGCATGGTCATCATAGCAAAGAACCAAATGAGCTTCTAAAGAGCTTTCTTTTGTTGGCAAGACCTTTGATTTACCACTCTGCAGATTTTTGGCTAGCAGGAGCGGTGAGTCATTGGTATTTGTTATGCTAGCCAGAGAAAGACATCATGTATGAATTCCTCCTCTCCACAGCCATCGTGGCTTTAGCTGAAATGGGCGATAAGACCCAACTGCTTGCATTGTTACTTGCTGCACGTTTCCGTAAACCCGTCCCAATTCTATTGGCTATTTTGCTGGCAACCATTATTAACCATGGCGTCTCTGCTGTTTTAGGCCAATGGATTACCACAGTTTTAAGCCCTGATGCGCTGATCTGGATTCTCTCGATTGGTTTCATTGCTATGGCAGGTTGGATGTTGATTCCTGATCAGTTGGATGATGAGTCAGGCAGCATTAAGAAGTGGCAGAAACTTGGGGTATTTGGTGCAACGTTTGTGTTGTTCTTCTTGGCCGAAATTGGCGATAAAACCCAAATTGCGACAGTGGCTTTAGCGGCACGTTTTGACAGTATTGTTTGGGTGATGTTGGGCACGACTTTAGGGATGATGTTGGCCAATGCGCCAGCGGTCTTTATTGGCGATAAGTTGGCGACCAAGTTGCCAATTGCCTTAATTCATAAAATTGGTGCGGCCATTTTCTTGGTCATTGGTGTTGCAACACTTGTACAGCATTATTTCTTTTAATTTACCGTAAAAGATAGGAATCCCGACTTAAAAAATCGGGATTTTTTATTGAAAAATAATCTTCAATTTATTGATATATCAAATGATATTAGTCGCAAATGCATTGTAAGTTTGTGTAAATCCATATATGTTGTAGGTATTAAAAAGTCTTTTAAGAAAAACAGCATTTTGAGGGGATGGGCATGGCATTTGACCGCACAACGTCACAGGTTTTATATGATGATGGCACACATAAGTGTATTAGCTTTACCAGCTTGGTCAAAGGCGAGGGTGTACAGGCAAATCAGTTTTTAATTATTGACCATGAGCGTGCAGCGGTCTTAGATCCCGGTGGTGATTTAACTTATGTACCGTTGACCATGGAGTTGAATAAATATACCCGTTTGACCAATCTTGATTTTGTTATGGCCTCACACCAAGACCCTGACATTATTACCTCAATGCCGCGTTGGTTGGTCTATACCGAAGCGAAAGTGGTGGCTTCTAAACTTTGGGCACGCTTTTTACCCCACTTGAACTCTGCCTTTATGAGTGAGCGGATGAAAGGTAACTGGTTGGATCGTTTAGTGGAGCTGCCTGACCACGGTCAGGTGATTACTTTGGGGCAGTCTTCGATTATTGCTGTGCCTGCGCATTTTCTACATTCGGTGGGTAATTTTCAGTTTTATGACCCGATTGCCAAGATTCTATTTTCAGGCGATATGGGGGCATCGATGGTGGATGATGCCTCGAAACCTTTGGAAAACTTTGCTGCGCATATTCCTAAAATGAAAGGGTTTCATCAGCGCTATATGTGCAATAACAAAGTGATTCGTTTATGGGTCAATATGGTCCGCACCATGGATGTCGAAATGATTGTGCCGCAGCATGGTACACCGTTTATTGGGCAAGAGCAGATTCATCAATTTTTAGACTGGATTGAGACTTTGGAGTGCGGTACCGACTTGATGGATGAGAGTGTTTTTACCTGTCCAACTTAAGTGACAAAATAGTCGTAAATTTTGCTTGTTTGGCAACCACAATTTTTTTAATATTTTCTTCCAAAAAAAGTTTTTGAAAATGAGAATATAAAGGATGTTGTCTCAAGTTCCAACGGAAGATGCCTGTTTAAGCTGCGGGGCATGTTGTGCCTTTTTTAGAGTCTCATTTTACTGGGCTGAAGGCATTTCAATGCCTGAACATTACACAGAGCCAGTGACGGCTGTGTATTCATGCATGGCTGGAACCAATCAAGCCAGCCCACGCTGTATTGCACTGCAAGGTACCATTGGTGAGCAGGTGAGTTGTGGGATGTATGAACAGCGTAGCTCTTCATGTAAAGAAGTTCAAATCGCTGATGATCAATGCAACAAAGCGCGACGTGCGCACAATATGATTCCATTTGTGCAATTGGAAGCGAGCATTCCAGTCAACGATGAAGGTTTTGATCAAGTGTGTTAATCGGTAAAAGCAGAGTCAAGGCTCTGCTTTTTTGAGTTTTAGAACGTCAATTGAACCCATCTCAAAACAAGAAATAAAAAATAAAGGTGAAAATGAAGGTGTCAAATAAAATATGGGTTTTATCACTTTATTTTCTAAGATAAAAAAATAAATTTTCAATTGAAATGAAATTTAAGTTCATATTTGTTTATAATAGCGCACGGAAATTACCAGTGAGACTGCCATGTTGACCATCGTTCAAGACGCGTTAACTTTTGATGATGTCCTATTACTCCCTGCCTATTCTACTGTTCTCCCAAAAGATGTCTCATTAAAGACACGATTCACGCGCGGCATTAATTTAAATATCCCCCTTGTTTCAGCAGCAATGGATACGGTGACTGAATCACGTATGGCGATTGCGATGGCGCAAAACGGTGGTATTGGTATTTTGCACAAGAACATGGATATTGCTGCACAAGCTGCAGAAGTCCGTCGTGTGAAAAAATTTGAAGCAGGAATGGTGAAAGATCCAATCACTGTGACACCTGAAACTACAGTGCGCGAATTGATCTCGATTACTCAAGCCAACAACATCAGCGGTGTGCCTGTTGTGAAAGATGGCAAAGTGGTCGGTATTGTCACAGGTCGCGATACACGCTTTGAAACCAATCTTGAGCAACCTGTAAGCAACATCATGACCGGTCAAGACCGCCTTGTGACTGTTCGTGAAGGTGAATCGAAAGAAAATATTCAAGCTTTACTGCAAAAGCACCGTATTGAAAAAGTTTTGGTCGTTGGAGAACACAACGAACTCAAAGGTTTAATTACAGTCACTGACTTCCGTAAAGCGGAAAGCTATCCAAGCAGCTGTAAAGATGACCTTGGTCGCTTACGCGTGGGTGCAGCAGTCGGTACAGGTGTAGAAACACCAAGCCGTGTAGAGGCTTTGGTTGAAGCGGGTGTAGATGCAATTGTCGTAGATACGGCGCATGGCCACTCTGCGGGTGTGATCGAGCGTGTACGTTGGGTGAAAGCGAATTACCCACAAGTTCAAGTGATTGGCGGTAACATTGCAACTGGTGATGCTGCATTGGCACTCCTTGATGCAGGTGCAGATGCGGTCAAAGTCGGTATCGGCCCAGGTTCAATTTGTACCACGCGTATTGTAGCGGGTATTGGCATGCCGCAGATTTCTGCGATTGATAGCGTTGCCAATGCATTGAAAGATCAAATTCCATTAATCGCAGATGGTGGTATTCGTTTCTCTGGGGATATGGCGAAAGCGATTGGCGCGGGTGCGAGTACGATTATGGTCGGTTCACTCCTTGCCGGGACTGAAGAAGCACCAGGTGAAGTGGAGTTCTTCCAAGGTCGTTACTATAAAGCGTATCGGGGTATGGGGTCATTGGGCGCGATGGCAGGCGCAACAGGTTCTGCGGATCGTTATTTCCAAGACTCTAAAGCAGGTGCTGAGAAACTTGTTCCTGAAGGGATCGAAGGTCGTGTGCCATACAAGGGACCAATGGGTAACATTGTGCACCAAATGATGGGTGGTTTACGTTCTTCTATGGGTTATACGGGTTCATCTGTGATTGAAGATCTTCGTCAAAATGCGAAGTTTGTGAAAATTACTTCGGCAGGTATGTCTGAGTCACATGTTCATGACGTAACGATTACCAAAGAAGCACCAAACTATCGCGTTGGCTAATAAAGTTATACGAATTGTTGAATGTAAAAGCCGTCATTTTTATGACGGCTTTTTCGTTTTGGTGTAAAGTGTCGTGAGTAAAAAAGTGATGATTTAGATCACCATTAAGAAGTGAGTAGAACATGAGTTATTTTGGTACCGATGGTATTCGCGGTAAGTTTGGCGTCCTCCCTATTACCCCTGAATTTGCCCTTAAATTAGGCTTTGCCGCAGGGAAAGTTTTAAAACGCCACAGTAAAAAATCAAAACCATTGGTGGTACTCGGTAAAGACACACGTTTATCGGGTTATATTTTAGAGTCAGCATTACAAGCGGGTTTAAACGCAGCAGGGGTGTATGTACATTTACTAGGCCCATTGCCAACCCCAGCGATTGCACATTTGACCCGTGCCTTACACGCAAGTTTGGGCATTGTGATTTCAGCATCACATAATCCTTATTTTGATAACGGGATCAAGTTCTTTTCCAGTGAAGGCAAGAAACTACCAGATGCTATTCAAGAAGAAATTAACCAAGAATTAGAAAAAGACCTCATCATTGATGATATTGCCAATTTAGGTAAAAGTGTCCGTGTAAAAGATGCCAATGGTCGTTATATTGAATTTTGTAAATCCACATTTCCCTATCACTATGACTTGAATGATTTAACGATTGTGGTGGATTGTGCCAATGGTGCAGCATATAACGTGGGTCCATCAGTCTTTCGTGAGCTAGGTGCCAAAGTCATTGCCATTCATAACGAGCCTAACGGTGTAAATATCAATGAGCAATGTGGTTCGACCCATCCTGAGCATTTACAGCAACTCGTAGTGAAGCATAAGGCTGATTTGGGTATCGCCTTTGATGGGGACGCAGATCGCGTTATTTTAGTGGATAAAGATGGCAAGCTGATTGATGGCGACCATATTCTATATATCTTGGCGACACAAAGTGCTAAAAAGCCTGCTGGAATAGTGGGCACCTTGATGTCAAACATGGCTTTAGAGTTGGCATTGGATAAAGCGGGTGTAGCGCTATTACGTGCTAAAGTGGGGGATCGTTATGTCCTACAAGGTCTAGAAGAAAAAGGCTGGGTCATTGGCGGTGAGCCATCAGGACACATCTTAACCTTGGATAAAAGTACCACGGGTGATGCCATTATTGCGGCTCTACAAGTCCTTACCGTGATGGTCGAGCAGAAGAAAGCGCTGCATGAATTGGTTGCTGACTTTAAGCTTCTACCGAATGTGCTGGTGAATGTACGTTTAGAGGCGATGTTTGACCCTTATGCGGTGCCTGCTTTGGTGGCTGAATTTGATAAAGCCGAGCAACAACTCAAAGGTCGTGGTCGTTTGTTGATTCGTAAATCAGGCACTGAACCTGTGATTCGTGTCATGGTAGAAGGGGATGACCTCAATGAAGTCAGCAGTTTAGCAAATGCATTGGCTGATGCTGTACGTACGAACGCAGCTTAATTAGGAGTGAAGAAATGAGTGATTTAATCAAAGATCTCAGTGAGCTTCGTTTAAGTTACCAAAAAGGCGAGCTGCATGAAGATCGAGTAGAAACCCATCCACATGCTCAGTTCTTGCTTTGGTTTAATCATGCCCTAGAAGCACAACTACACGAACCTTATGCTATGTCATTGGCGACAGCAAGTGCGCAGGGTCGTCCGCATGTGCGAACAGTATTGCTACGCGGTGCAACCGAAGTAGGGTATGATTTTTATACCAATTATGACAGCCAAAAAGGCAATGATTTGGCAGAAAACCCATATGCAGAGTTACTGTTCTATTGGCAAGAGCAGGAACGTCAGATTCGCATTGGCGGTAAAGTAGTCAAAATTTCTGAAGCAGAATCGACTGACTACTATCATAAGCGTCCACGAGATAGTCAAATTGCAGCACATATCAGTACACCACAAAGTGGTGTGATTGAAAGCCGTGAAGTCTTGCAACAACGTTTTGAGCAATTGCAAAGTCAAGTTGAAGGTAAATCAGAACTGAATAAACCTGTCTTTTGGGGTGGCTACCGTCTTGAGCCTGACCACTATGAGTTTTGGCAAGGGCGTCCGAACCGTTTACATGACCGTTTAAGTTATGAAAAACAGCAAGATGTCTGGATGCTGAAACGTTTGATGCCATAAATGTCAGCCATTCAAATTAAGCAAAGACCCTTTATTACCTGTCCTGAATTATTTCAGGACATTCCTGCGTTTATTGCAGAAATTTTAGCCCGCCGTGGGGTGGCGTCAACACAGGAGCTGGAGTTAAAGCTCAAGCATTTACTGGCCCCTAGTCTGAAAGGCTTAAATGAAGCGATTCAGTTGATGGATGCTGCAATTGATCAGCAACACAAAATTGTCATTGTGGGTGATTATGATGCAGATGGTGCAACCAGCACCGCTTTAATGATTTTGGCTTTGCGAGAAATGGGGGCGCAGGTAGAGTATCTGGTTCCAGACCGCTTTAAATATGGTTATGGCTTAACGCCTGCGATTGCGGATTTAGCATTTACCAGCTTTACACCTGATTTATTGATTACTGTGGATAATGGTATTTCCAGTCATGACGGCGTGAAACAAGCGCAAGATCATGGCATGCAGGTGATTATTACCGATCACCATTTGACCACCAAACCGACTCCCCGTGCCCAAGCGGTAGTGAATCCGAACCAGTTGGGGTGTGATTTTCCAAGTAAAGCCTTAGCTGGGGTGGGTGTGGCCTTTTATGTCTTGGCTAACTTATCGACCTATCGTAAAAAACTAAATAAGTCTTCGGCACTCATGAGTCAGTATTTGGATTTGGTAGCATTAGGTACCTATGCCGATGTTGCCAGTCTTGACTATAACAATCGCATCTTGGTCGATGTTGGCCTGAAGCGCATTCAACAACATTTATGTCGTCCCGGTATCAGTGCTCTACTGGAGATTGCAGGTCGAGAGGCTGCAACTTTAAAAGCGCAAGATTTGGGGTTTGTACTGGGGCCACGTATTAATGCTGCAGGTCGTATGGAAACTATGGACATCGGGATTGAATGTCTATTGGCACAGGACTTTTCTTCTGCCTATCCATTGGCAGAACAACTGAATCAGTTGAATGTGGAGCGTCGTCAGGTTGAAGCGACGATGAAACAAGAGGCTTTAATAGCCTTGGATCAAATTCAACTGGATGATACGGTCTTACCTGCGGCTTTAATTATGTTCGAGCCGCATTGGCATCAAGGGGTGATTGGCATTGTTGCGGGGCGCTTAAAAGAACAGTTTCACAGGCCAAGTATTGTGTTTGCTGCAGATGAAGACGGGATACATATCAAAGGTTCTGCCCGTTCGATTGAAGGAGTGCATATCCGCGATGCCATTGAGTGTGTTGCTGAGCAATATCCACATTTGGTCAGCCACTTTGGTGGGCATGCTGCGGCAGCGGGTTTAACCATTCAAAAAGTCCATTTTGAAGAGTTTAAGCAGGCCTTTGAAGTACTGATGGCAGCTCAGGATGAAGGTTTATTTATCGCGACTTTATGGACCGATGGTGAGTTAGCTGCACAGAATATTCAAGTTGAAACGGTCGATCTTCTACAACAGATTAGTCCATGGGGGCAAAAGTTTCCAGCGCCTATTTTTGAAGGAAATTTTCAAATTTTAGATTTTCGCTGGCTGAAAGAAGTGCATTTAAAATTACGTGTTGCTTTAGACAATGGACATGTCGTGGATGCCATTGCTTTTAATGCGGCAGATAAATACCAGTTCAATGAGATGAACCATCAAGTTCGTTTGGTCTATGAGCTGGATAAAAATGAATTTCGTGGCAATGTCAGCGTCCAACTTCGCATTTTGCATTTAGAACAACACTAAAAAACCGCTCTATAGAGCGGTTTTTTAATAGATTTTAGTTGCAATTAGAAGCGATAAGCGCCACGTAGGCCAAACACATTGTCTTCATCAGCAAAGTCAATCGAACCTTCTAGGCTGACTTGTTGCGTGAAGAACTTTTTCGCACGGATGGTAAATATTTCAGCATCTTTTTCATCGGTATCAGAGAAACCAAGGCCTACACTAAAAGTTTTATTTAAGTATAAGTCAGCATCAAGGTTGTAGTAATCGATGTCACCAAAGACTGCACCACCTTCAAAGTTCATGTCATAAGCACCCACTTGAGTGACATATTTGGCACGTAAAGTTGGATCGACATCATCGCCATTATCATTATCGTAGCCAAATAAACCAGCTGCAACCAATAAGCCAGGAACAGGTAGATAACCTACTTCAGCAGAATAAATGGTGGTATCTAGGTCTTCAACACCATCGGCTTCGTGTTTGGTTTGCCCAATATTACCGTTCAGGTAAAAATCAGAGTTTGGAATAAAATACTCAAGTCCAACATTAAAGTCTGTGACTTCGTAATAATCATAATCAATGTATGAAACTTCGCCGTTGAGATTACTTGAGCGATTTAAGAATGCAGCTTCATTCAGTGGACTGTTTTTGACTTGAACAGGGTTGAAGTAGTACGTGCCATCTACGCCAAAACCTATTGAAGTGTCCCCATGATCAGGATCAGCCACAGCAATGGTGCCGCCGATTTCCGCTTGGTAAGCATGTGCAGTCCCGAAGCTTGCGATCAGTGCTGTGGTCAGCGCAATTTTTTTAAGCATTTTAGAGGTTCTCTCTTTGTTATAAAAATATGACTGTTCTATGACAGTTGTAACGAAGTGTACAAAAAAGTAGCAGGGAGTCAATCTTTATTTATAACAATGCTTTATCAGAGTGCAAAAAGCCCATTCGAAAATGGGCTTTGAGTATTCAAGGTTTTTAATTGGTTTTAGAAACGATATTTAGCAGCTAAACCGAATTTGTTGTAGTCGTTGTTGCCGACTTCACCAAAACCAACACGGCCTTCAAGGCTGACTTGCGGGGTAAAGAATTTACGTGCATTGATACCAAATTCGTTAGTATCACCATAGTCACGGTCTTTACTGTAGTAGTCTACACCTAGGCTTAAGGTTTTATCGATGAAGTAATCTGCTGCAAGATTATATTCGTCTAAATCACCAAAACCTGCGCCTGCTTCTAAGTTAATGTCTTTACCATTGCTTAGGGAAGTGACATATTTAGCGCGAAGAGTAGGATCTACACCGTCGTCATAATCGTTGTCATAGCCTTTTAGACCCGCAGCAATTAATAAACCTGGTGCTGGTAAATAACCAACTTCAGCGCCATAAACGGTCTCATCAAAATCGCCACCGCGGTCAAATTTCACATCGTCGCGACCAACGTTACCACTTAAATAGAAATCTGAGTTAGGGACAAAGACTTCAGCGCCAATGCCATAACGATGACGTTCATCATCACCGACTTCGTCGTATTGGTATTTTGCGTTAACGTTACTTGCACGGTCTAAGAATGCTGCTTCTGCAAGTGGCGCATTACGTGTTTGAACTGGGTTGAAATAGTATGTGCCATCTACGCCAAAAGAGCCGCTTGAGCTACCGTTGTCTGGATCAATTAGGCCAGCTGAAGCACCCACCTCTGCTTGGTATGCATGTGCAGTACCTGTGATCGCTAGAGCTGAAAGTAATGCTGAAGCAATTGCTAATTTTTTCATGGTATGTACCCCTCGTAAGTGGACCCGTATTTCATTAATTTTTTGTTACAACTTCAGTCTAGGGCAAAATAAAAAAGCGTCAACCAAAGGAAAGTTAATGCTCTGTATCTAAGGTTACATCGTGTAATTTCTAAAATTTAAATGATTGATAATAAATTATAAATTTATAATGTTTTGTTTTATTAAAATTGTGTAGATTCTGTGGATTTCATAATTTTTGACGCTATTTTAACCAATTTTGACTCAAAATGTTTAGTCCGTTCGTCTGTTGAGAACACTTCTCAGGTGTATGCTTTGTGGTGTGCTTCACATTTATATGCAGCTTGATTTTGGATCAAGCGAATGCTTTTTGGGAGACTAAACGGTTTTAAGCTCTAGAAAGAAGGGAGTGATTTTGTCCAATTTGAGATGAATAATCCCAGCCGTCGTCTGTGATATAATCAGCGGCTATTTTTCGCTTTATATTGATTGAGAGTAATTCACGTGGAAATTAATCCGTATCTAAACCAATTAAAAGACTTAAACGACCGTGGTCTCACATTACGGGGGTATCTTTGACTACGATCTGAAAAAAGAGCGTTTAGAAGAGGTTCTCCGTGAATTAGAAGACCCAGCGATTTGGAATGATCAAAGCCGTGCACAAGCCATGGCCAAAGAAAAAGGCGAACTTGAAAACGTCTTAAATGTGTTAGATGGTTTGGCAACGCAGCTTGAAGATGCGCAAGCGATGCTTGATTTGGCAGTAGAAGCAGATGATGAGAGTCTGTTGGCTGATGTGCAGGCTGAATTGACCTCTGCAGAAGAAGAGTTGGCGAAGCTTGAATTCCGCCGTATGTTCAGTAACCCAATGGACCCAAATCCATGTTATGTGGAAATTCAAGCCGGTTCAGGTGGGACAGAAGCACAAGACTGGGCTTCAATGCTACTGCGTATGTATATGCGCTGGATTGAACGTCATGGTTTTAAAGCTGAATTGATGGAAGAGTCAGACGGCGACGTGGCTGGGATTAAGTCTGCAACGATTCGTGTTGAAGGTGAATATGCCTATGGTTGGTTGCGTACCGAATCGGGCGTGCATCGCTTAGTACGTAAATCGCCATTTGACTCGGGTAACCGTCGTCATACGTCATTCTCTGCTGTGTTTGTCTCGCCAGAAGTCGATGACAACATTGAAATTGATATCAACCCATCTGACGTGCGTACCGATACTTACCGTGCTTCGGGTGCAGGTGGTCAGCACATTAACAAAACAGACTCTGCGGTACGTTTAACCCACGCGCCAACAGGCATTGTGGTGGCATGTCAGAACCAACGTTCACAACATGCCAACCGTGACCATGCGTGGAAACAGTTACGTGCGAAGTTGTATGAGTTGGAAATGAGCAAACGTAACGAAGCGGCTCAAGCACTTGAAGACTCGAAGTCGGATATTGGTTGGGGCAGTCAGATTCGTTCTTATGTATTGGATGACTCGCGTATTAAAGACTTACGTACGGGTGTTGAAAACTCCAACACAGGTGCAGTACTAGATGGTGACCTTGATAAGTTTATTGAAGCAAGCTTAAAACAAGGTTTGTAATTTAAATGATGAATGAAAGCAAAGGGTTATCAGTTATTTTACAATATATCTAAAAAAATCGATATTAAAATCGAAAAAATGCGATATATTAAGTAAAACAAGCTGACAACGCTTTGTTGCCCATTAAACGTGTCTTGAGTATGGATATAGATTTAATTTTTAAAGCCTTGGCTAATCCAACGCGTCGCCAAATTTTGGAATGGTTAAAAAAACCGGAACAATTTTTATCGAGTGACGAATGTGGTGACTTTAGACGCGGCGTATGTGCAGGTCATATCGAACGGTTGGGAAATGTATCGCAATCGACGATGTCGAACCATTTGTCTGTGTTACAGCAGGCCGGTTTAATTCAAGTGGAAAAATATGGACAATGGTCTTATTTTTCTCGCAATGAAGCGTTGATTCAGCAATTTATCGAACACCTACAACAACACCTTTAACAGGTGGGAGTAACGATGGCTGAATTAAATTCTCCTTTAACGCTCGGTGCGTTAGAGCTTAAAAACCGTGTCATCATGGCGCCGCTGACCCGTAACCGCGCAACTGCTGATCGCGTTCCAACCCCAATGATGGTTGAGTACTATGCGCAACGTGCAAGTGCTGGCCTGATCATTTCTGAAGCTACAGTGATTTCTGAAGAAGCCAATGGCTATTTGAATACTCCAGGATTGTTTACCGATGCTCAGGTCGAAGGCTGGAAAAAGGTCACTCAAGCGGTTCATGAGAAGGGCGGTCTGATTATTGCCCAGCTTTGGCATGTTGGTCGTGTATCGCATCCGGATCTGTTAAATGGTGAAACACCAGTCTCTGCAAGTGCAGTACAACAGGCGGGTCATGTCAGCTTACTACGTCCAAAACGTCCTTATGTATTGCCACGTCCTTTGGAGGTTTCTGAAATTCACGCGATTACCGAGCAATATAAGCAAGCCGCGATTCGTGCTAAAGAAGCCGGTTTTGATGGTGTGGAATTACATGCTGCCAATGGTTATCTGATTGACCAGTTCTTGCAAAGCAAAACCAATCAGCGTGAAGATGAATACGGCGGTTCAGTGGAAAATCGTACACGGTTCCTGCTAGAAGCAACTGATGCACTGATTGAAGTATGGGGCGCAGATCGTGTAGGGGTGCATTTTGCGCCGCGTTGTGATGACCATGACATGGGCGATGATAATCCACGTGAAACATTTGGCTATGCCATGGAGCAGCTGGGCAAACGCAAGATTGCCTTCTTCTTTACCCGTGAATATCTGGCTGAAGACAGTATTTCTGAATATATGAAAGAGCGTTCTGGTGGAGTGCCTTATATTGCCAATATGCAACTGAGTCGTGAAGATGCGATTGAGCTGTTGGCAGCTGAAAAGGCAGATGCCGTTGCATTTGGTAAAGCCTATATTGCGAATCCAGATCTGTATGAGCGTCTACTGCAAGATGCACCATTGAATGAATTGAAACTGGAAAACATGATTGGAACAGATGTCTCGGCAGGCTATGTGGACTATCCAACTTTAGCTGAAATGGAAACTGCTGCGGTTTAAATTGCTTTTCCGTTCAATTCGCGACAAGATAACAGCGCAATTCATGGGATAATATGAGTTGCGCTGTTTTATTTTTGCATTGATTTTTGGAGCACGTATTTGGCTACTCCTTTTTGGTATAACGCAGCACTTGCGCTGATCAAACCGCTGTATAAGTCTAAAATAAAAAAACGTGCAGAGAGTACAGAACAATTTCAACAAGAATGTCTCGAACGTTTCGGGCCGTTTCAACCGGTTAAAAATCGCCAAGCGATTTGGTTCCATGTGGTGTCGGTGGGTGAAACCAATGCAGCGCAGCCTCTCATCGAGCATTATTTAAAAGCGGGTCATCCAGTCTTGGTGACCAATACCACCAAAACGGGTCAGGCGCGGGCCAAATCACTATTTTTAAAAGCACCGTATCTAGATCTGTTCCAAGCTGTATATTTACCTGCGGATCAAAAACCTTTAGTTCGTCAGTTTTTCGCATTGTATCAGCCCAAACTTTTGGCTTTGGTTGAAACTGAACTCTGGCCGAATTTAATTGCCCAAGCGGGGCAGAGTCAGGTGCCATGTATCTTGATTAATGCACGTCTTTCTGAAAAATCAGCCAAAGGCTATGCCAAAGTATCTAGCCTTACGCAGCCGATGTTACACGGACTAGATCAGCTTTTGGTACAAGATCAGGCAACTGCAGAGCGCTTTATTCAGCTTGGTTCAGTGCCATCGCTAACACAGGTGGTGGGGAGTATTAAGTTTGATATTCATGCGCCAGAATCGTTTGTCAAACAGGCAGCTCAGCTCAAGCAAGAATGGTCACTCGCTGGGCGTAAGATCATCACTATTGCCAGTACTCATGCACCCGAAGAACAAAAACTGTTAAGCGCATTTAAGCCATATTTGGATGCACAGCCTGAACTGTTGTGCATTGTTGTACCACGTCATCCAGAGCGTTTTGATGAGGTCTTTGCTGTTGCACAAAGTTTAAATTTAAATACCACTCGCAGAAGTACGGGACAAAGCATAGAGGCGGACACCCAAGTCTATTTAGCCGATTCGATGGGGGAGATGTGGTTATGGTATGCCTTATCTAATGCCTGTTTTGTCGGGGGATCACTAAATGAACCGGGTGGCGGACATAATATTTTAGAGCCAATTGCGTTACATGTGCCGACGGTTTTGGGCAAAAACTATTTTAATTTCCAAACGATTGTCGATGAATTTGTACAAGCCAACGCGGTGAAAGTTGTTGATGATGCTGAACAAGCTGCTGCGGTGTTGATGACACTGTTAGAGGATACTGAGCAGGCGAATACACTGAATCAAGCGGCACAAAAGATTATGCAGTTAAATACGGGCTCTTTGAAAAAGCATATTCAAGTGATTGATGCTTATTTATAGACTATTCACAAAAAATAGGAACGGTGAGGTGGCAGGGATGCCACCGTTAGGCTGTGGTATAGGAATGTACTATCAGCCTAACAAAGAGTTTTGCCTACTTTTGCTCTTTCAAAAGTAGGGTCATGCCTACACAGGGGCTTTAAATTTATATTGTTATTTGTGGCTATGAGTGATTAAGCTGCTGAATATCACGAGTTCGCACAGTTTAAAGTAGTTTTTTCAAATTATGAATATCGTTCTCTTAGACCCGCGACAAACTGAATCTGAAGTCTGGTCCATTAGTGCTAAGCGTCAGCTTGAACATTTACATCGTCATTTAGAGCTTAAAGTCGGTGATACTTTAAAAGTCGGGATACAAAACGGAAAGCGTCATCTTACGCAAGTGATGGAAGTCTCTGAAACAGCTGTACGTATAAAACCCTTATATGAAGAACCTGTACCAGCCAAACTACCAGTGACTTTAATTGTCGCGATGCCACGCCCTAAAGTCCTGCGTCGTTTGATTATGGATGCGGTGACTTTAGGGGTTGAAAAAATCATTTTGCTGCACAGCTATCGGGTCGATAAAAGTTATTGGCAAACCCCGTTCTTACAACAGTTGGACCAGTATGTGACTTTGGGGCTAGAGCAGGCAGGTGATACGGTTGCCCCGAAAATTGAAATCTATAAACGCTTTAAGCCTTTTGTTGAAGATCAATTGCCCAGCCTGATTTCAGCCGACTGTCCTGCCTATGTGGCACATCCCTATAGCGATGCCAAAATGCCTTTTGCGATTCAGCATCCCTGTACGGTTGTGATCGGGCCGGAAGGAGGATTTATCCCTTACGAAGTTGAATTACTTGTAAAAAACGGCTGCCAAGCGGTGAGCTTAGGCAACCGTATTATTCGGACTGAAACCGTGATCCCTTATGTTTTAGGGCGTTTATTTAGCGGTTGAAGTTTCTGTCGGGTAGCTGTCATTTTTTGCGACGCGAACTTCTTGGACTGGGTAAGGAATAGAAATTCCTTGCTCAGCAAAGGCTTGAACCACATATTCTTGTACTGAACTGATCGAGCCAGATACCGTAGTTTCTGTGGTGTTGACCCACCATTGAACTTTAAGATTTACTGAAAAATCTGCAAGTGCAGCGACGTTCACGCTAAAACCCGGTTGACTTAAAATGGTCGTATCTCGGTCTAAAATGCCTAAAATAATATCTTTGGCTTTTTTGATGTCATCTTCATAACCAATACCGACCAAGAACTCGCAGCGACGACGTGGATAGGCGGTGTTAACGGTGACCGCACTGGTATACACAGTCGCATTCGGAATCACGATACGACGACCATCTGGTGCACGTAAGTAAGTGGCACGAATTTGAATATCTTCAACGTTACCTTCCATACCCGAGACAATGATGTCATCGCCAATCTTAAATGGTTCACCCAGTAAAATCAGGATTCCTGAAAGTAGGTTTTGGAAAATATCTTTAAATGCAAAACCAATGGCAACCGAGCCAATCCCCAAAGCACTCATCAGCTGACCAGGGGTGAAACCCGGAATCGCAATCACCATGGCGATCAGGAAGCCAATAAAGACGATGGCTGAACTGCCGACACGATTCAGGACTAGAACAAGGTTTTGCTTGGTATAAGAACGATCAGAGAGTGCTTTACGAACAAAAAGCTTAAACAGTTTGGAGAGCAAATAAAAAATGACGAAGGTAATTAGCGCAATACAAAAATAAGGCATACGCTCCCAAAAACTATCGACAAATTTGTCGATGGTGGAATAGGCGTCATTATATTTTGCCGTATGTGCAATTACACTTTGCGTGGTTTTCGCTGTCGCGTCATGTAGCATCTCTGACGTACCTTGAGCAACCTCGCTCAAGGTATTGGTTTGTTCTGACACTGGTGCTCCAATCGCTGAAAATTTGGCATATTTTGCCTGAAAATTGTGTGTATTTAATAGAGAAAAGCGTATGAAATTATCGCATTCTGGTTGATTGATAGACGGATAAAAATCTATCTCTCTGTTTTTTAAATGCTTGAGTTTTGGAATGAAGGCGCTGAGTCATGCTTCTATGTATGAAATAGCGCAGCCTGAAGTGTAACAATCTGCTTAAAAAAGCCTAGCTGGAGCGACTTTACTGAGTTCAGTTTTGTTCATGTTACGGATTAAACACAGGATCTCATTGAAAGATCACTATAAAATGTGTTTTAAATTGTAGAAATAATATACGACCAAAGCCGTGTTGATCTGTTTAAAAAACAATCGTCATACTGTGGTTATGCAGTCCAATAATAAACCAATAACTGTGGCATGAACTCTCGCGATGAGAGTCAGAATATAAGGAAGTATGATATGAAAGAAGTCTATCCTGTACCTGCTGAATTTGAAAAAACTGCGCGCACCAATGAACAAGAATATTTTGAACGTTATCAAAAATCGATAGAACAACCTGATGAATATTGGGCTGAACAAGCTTTGAAGCTCGATTGGATCAAGCCTTTTAGTCAAGTTAAAAACACCAGTTATGATAAAGATAATTTTAAAATTGAATGGTTTGCAGATGGTCAGTTAAACCTAAGTGCTAACTGCCTTGATCGCCACTTAAAAGAGCATCCGTATAAACCCGCCATTATTTGGGAAGGTGACCATCCCTCACGCCATAAAATCATTTCCTTTGCAGAACTGTATGATGAAGTGTGTCGTTTTTCTAATGTTCTAAAAAAGCATGGTGTGGTGAAAGGCGATCGTGTAGTGCTGTATATGCCGATGATTTCAGAAGCGGCCATTTCGATGTTGGCCTGTGCCCGAATCGGTGCCGTGCATTGTGTGGTGTTTGGTGGCTTTTCACCTGACTCATTGGCGAGCCGAATTGATGACAGTCAAGCCAAAATTGTGATTACCGCAGACTCTGGAATGCGCGGGGGTAAACCGATTCCGCTGAAAGAAAATGTAGACGCAGCATTGAATCTACCCGGGACAGACTCGGTACAAAATGTGATTGTGGTACACCGGACAGGCAATCCAATCACGCTGAAAGAAGGGCGTGACTTGTGGTATCACATGGAAATCATGACCGTCAACGAGATTTGTCCACCTGAACCGATGAATGCCGAAGATCCCCTATTTATTTTATATACCTCAGGTTCAACCGGTAAGCCCAAAGGGGTGCTGCATACCACAGGGGGCTATTTAACTTATGTGAATAGTACCTTCCGTGAAGTGTTTGACTTAAAACAAGATGATGTGTTTTGGTGTACCGCCGATGTAGGCTGGATTACGGGACATTCTTATGTGCTGTATGGCCCCTTGTCGAATGGAACCACAACAGTGATGTTTGAGGGGATTCCACAGTATCCAAGTTGGGCACGTACAGGACATATTGTCGACAAACACAATGTGACGATTTTATACACTGCCCCGACAGCGATCCGCGCCATGATGCGTGAAGGGGATGCCTTTGTCCGTGAGAGTGACCGTAGCAGTTTACGTTTAATTGGTTCCGTCGGAGAGCCGATCAATCCTGAAGCATGGAATTGGTACTACACAGTGGTGGGGGAAAGCCGTTGCCCAGTGGTGGATACTTGGTGGCAAACCGAAACAGGCGGGATTTTGATTTCTCCACTTCCGGGTGCGACACCACTTAAACCGGGGTCTGCAACGCGTCCTTTATTTGGGATTCAACCCGCTTTGGTTGATGCTGAAGGCAAAGAGTTAGAAGGAGAAGCTGAAGGCAATCTGGTGATTAAGGATTCATGGCCAGGGCAAATGCGAACCATTTGGGGGGATCCTGAGCGGTTTATCGAAGCGTACTTTGCAACTTATCCGGGAACGTATTTCACGGGCGATGGTGCACGCCGTGATAAAGATGGTTATTACTGGATCACAGGTCGGGTGGATGATGTACTGAATGTGTCAGGGCACCGCTTAGGCACGGCTGAAGTGGAAAGTGCTTTGGTGGCACATGAGGCGGTTGCTGAGGCTGCAGTAGTAGGAATGCCACATGAAATCAAAGGGCAGGGAATTTGTTCTTTTGTTACTTTACAAGCGGGCACAGCGCAAACGGAAGAACTCCGTGCAGAGCTGATTCAGTGGGTAAGAAAGGTACTCGGTCCTGTGGCGACACCAGATGCCTTACATTGGGCACCATCTTTACCGAAAACACGTTCAGGTAAAATTATGCGCCGTATTTTAAGAAAAATTGCGGCGAACGAGTTAGATAGTTTGGGCGATACATCGACGCTGGCTGAACCGCAAGTGGTCGAAGTGTTGATTAAAGAAGTATATCCAAACGGCTAAAATCGACCTAAAAAAATACCGTCTTAAGCAGACGGTATTTTTTATTTTAGTGTACTGATGGAATACATCGTGTTGCTGTATACAAATTTGTAAGTGCAAGACGTTTAGAAATTAAAGAGTTCTAACGCTGATGGATGCTTTCTAAGGTATCCACCATCGTCCGTGTCATCTGATCAATTTCATAATTGACCGCATCGCCGACTTGTACCGATGCCCACGTGGTTAGACGCAAGGTTTCAGGAATCAAATCAACTGAAATTTCATGGCTGTTACGATCAACACGGTTGACGGTGAGGCTACAACCATTCAGACCAATAAAACCTTTTAAGAAAAAGTATTTGATATTACCCTCGGGAATGTGGAGATCCACATGCAGAGTCTCGCCGTGACGGCTCAGCTGCTTTATCGTAGCCGTTCCTTCGATATGTCCATACAAGTTGTGTCCCCCATTTTCCATCCCGACTTTGGCTGAACGTTCGATATTCACCTCATCGCCTGTCTGTAAAGCCCCTAAAGTGGTCAGGCGTCGAGTCAAATCTGAGACATCAAAATGGACTTGACTGGTGGTCAGATCGATGTGCGTTGCAGTTAAGCAGGTGCCATTGATGGCTACACTTGCACCGATGAAGACATCGTGAAAAAAGTTGTGTGTATTTGAAACTACAAGGGTGCTAAAACCGTCGCCTTGACGGACATCTAAAATTTTCTCTAAGCCTTGTACGATACCTGTGTACATCAGAAGTCTTCCTAATTCGGGGGTTATGTTTAATGTAAATGATCTACAACTTGATGTGGCATTATTTTGAGCTGAGGTGTGCTAAAGCTGTATCTTTAATGGGATTGCGACGCCAATAATAGGGCCGCAAAAATCGGAGCAACAGACGCAAGGGCGTCATCCATACGATTCGAGTATGGCGACGTTTATTCTCTAAAATACGTTGAGCCAAATAGCGACAGACCACTTCGGGAGGATCGATAATAAACAAAAAAAGCCGTTTCATTTTGTTCCAGTGCTGAACATTGCCATTTTGCCAAGAGGATACCAGTAGGTCAGTTGCTACCATTCCGGGACTGAGTGTACCGACTTGAATGTGGGTCTGTTTGGTTTCTTTAAACAGGGCTTGACTAAAGTACCCTACGGCACGTTTGGTGGTGGCATAGGCGGTCATGCCTGCACTCCATTCGCCTCGAGTACCCCAACCTTCCATATTGAAAATTTGACCATAGCCTTGTGCCAGCATGCCGTTTAAGGCCACTTGTGAGCCGAACATACTGCCTAGAATATTGGTTTGAACCACAGTCTGTATGTCTGCTGCTGCGAGATCTTTAAAGTCTAGTGTCGCTGTACAACTGCCTGCATTATTAATCCAAATCTGAACAGCACCAAATTGTTGAATGGCTTCATCCCAAAGCGTTTGTACTTCATGGATCTGCGTGACATCACAAGTAACGGCATGAATCAACGCAGCGGGAAAGCGATGCCGTAGCTGTTGCAGGGTGCGCTGTAAATCTGTGCTATTTCGGCCAGAAATCACGACGGCTTGTTGTTGTTCCAAGAAGGCTTGAGCTAAACCCAAGCCGATACCTTTAGAACTGCCTGTAATGACGATGCAACCTGATTTTGAATTCATATGGATCCTTTACTTTGTGAATTAAAGGACGTTGCTTTTTGGCTGTGAAGCATGCAATAACAAATGGATAAACTGATCATTGCAAGGTTCATGACCACAGGATTAAAAGCACGAATGAGACTGTCTGGTATTAGCAAAGCGACCAGTGCGAATAAAAACACTAAGCTAAAGATACTGAGGTAATGCAGATATTTACTGGAATTAAAGAGGAACAATAAAGCAAAAACACACTCAAGCACACCTGAGCCCTGACCTGCCAGTTGGGCCTGTGCGTAGGAAAGCCCAAAAGTTTGCCAAATGGCAATCTCATCGGGATTGATAAAAAGGATTTTAGGAACTAAACCTTGATAGCCCCATAAAAAGGCCAAAGAAAGATTAATGAATTTAGAGGGTTGGCTGTTGTTCATATAAAATGGTTATTTTTTACTTTGTGCGGATTATACACCAATAAAAAAACCCTCAAGCCGAGCCCTGAGGGAAGAATAGAGTCACCTATCATTATTATTTTTTAGTTCGTGTCTGTTGCTTACCGAGCTAAGCAGATTTGGCAGTCTCAACGGATTGCTGTTGAGCTTCCAACTCACGAACCAATGGCAACACTTTGGCACCGAAGTATTCAACCTCTTCGATAAAATGTAAAAAACCTGAAAGGATTAAATCCACACCAACGGCTTTTAATTCCACAATACGTTCAGCAATTTGGCGTGGTGTACCAATCAAATTGGTTTTAAAGCCATCATTGTATTGAACCAAATCTTCAAAGGTCGATTTGGCCCAATTGCCTTCACCTTCCAGTGTTGCTGCACCCGCTTCACGGGTGGCCTTGCCAAAGGCATGAACCGCTTGAATATTGGCTTTATCAATAATTTCTTGCAGAACCGTTTTCGCTTCTTCCTCGGTATCTCGGGCAATGATAAAAGCATTCACCCCAATTTTGACCTGATGGCCATTCTGTTGGGCTTTTGCACGAATATCATCAATCTGTTTTTTGAGTTCATCAGGGGTATTGCCATTGGTAAAATACCAGTCTGAAACTCGTGCAGCCATATCCCGTGCAGCACGAGAGCTGCCGCCTTGGAAAATTTCAATATGCGGCTTTTGCACAGGTTTGGGGGACAAGGTGTAGTCTTTGAACTGGTAGTATTTTCCATCAAAACTATAGTTGTCTTGGGTCCAAACGCCTTTTAATGCACGAATAAACTCTTCCGAGCGAGCATAGCGTTGGTCATGTTCAGGCCATGTTTCACCAATGGCATCAAATTCGCCGCGGAACCAACCACTGACCACATTAATCGCAATACGCCCTTGGGTTAAGTGGTCGATGGTTGCAAGCTGTTTTGCGGCAAGCACGGGTTTCCACGGGCCAGGTAAAATAGCGGCTATGACTTTGAGTTTGCTGGTTTTGGCTAAGATACCGTGACTAAAACTGACCGACTCATGTTGGTTTTCTGCATTATAACCCGCAGTAAAACGAATCTGAGTTAGAGCATAGTCAAAGCCATTTTTTTCCGCAGCCTGCGCTAAACGGACGTTATAGTCATAACTCCAGTCTGTGCGCTGCTCAATATTACTCACCACTAAGCCACCGCTGACATTGGGAACCCAATAAGCAAACGTAATATTTTTATTCTGTTGTGACATGTGAAAACCCTCTCAATGCTTTTTGCGTTAAGCGACCTGTGGTTTGGCTTTTTTCTGATGCAAGCGAGACTCGGCTGCATCTAAATTCGGGACCGCGGCTGAAGGCAGTACATCGTCTTGTTCGATTTGCGTGTTGATACCCAAGTTCTGATTGGCAAGCTGGGTCTTTTCTTTCACCACTTCTGCACGCTGACCTTTGGCAGGTGCCCATTCTAGGATGGGTAAAGCACGGGCCACAGCAAGAGTAATGCGATCTCGTAATAATTCACTGTGGATGGTATACGCGGGTGTAAAGTCTTTGTCTGTGGCATAGACTCCAATAGGTAAAGTTTGCGCTTGGAAGAAACTAAATAGTGGGCGAAGTTGATGCTCCAGTACCAACGCATGACGCTCACTGCCGCCTGAGGCTGCAAGCAGTACCGGTACATCGACCAGCGCCGTTTGCTCAACAAAGTCGAAAAAGTGTTTAAACAAACCAGTAAATGAAGCACGGTAAACTGGTGTTCCAACAATCAACGCATCGGCAGCTTCGACTGCGGCTAAATCATCTTGCACACGTTGTGGCAGTTGATTGCGGTAAATCGCGCCACCGAGTAAATGGCCAATTTCGCTGAATTTAATGAAATGTACATGGATTGGGGTTGCATCGCCCAGTTCATTTAAAATTTCTTGTACCAAAGCCTCAGTTTTAGACGGGGTATTTAAACCGCCTGACACAGCGACAATATTGAGTGGTTTTTGCAGTAAAGTAGACATAAGGAAAGCCCTAAAGTGTTGTATCTCGGAATGGGCTTATTTATCTAATATCTGAACTTGGTCTGTAAAATAAAGAAATAGCGTTAAGTTATCTGATTTTAAGATATATCTGTTGAGCTTGAAAAAGGCTGCTAAAATTTTTATTAAATGTTTGTATTTTATGTATATATTTAAAATAAATAACCTTTTTCGATGTGCTGATAAATTTTATATCAAAATGTGATTAGTTATTTATATTTCAATATCGACTTGGAATTGATGCTATTTTCCTGCCTAAAGCGTGATAAAGTGAAAAAAAGTTAGACTTTGCATATCCTTATCGGCACTTGTATGGTTAGAATAGTCAAGACTAGTGCACTCGAAATCTCTCGTTGCTTATGAATATATTAATCGTTGATGACCATCCGCTGTTTCGCCATGCGTTAATCCAAGCTGTTCGTTATAGCTTACCGCAAGCTCAAATTCATGAAACAGCCGCAGTAAACGAGTTTTATGAACGCCTTGAAAAAGGTCCTGAACCTGATTTGGTGCTATTGGACTTAAACTTACCAGGTGCTTCAGGTTTTTCTGCATTGGTACACGTTCGTGCCCAGTATCCATCATTACCGATTATTGTCGTTTCAGCGCATGAAGAGACTTCAATCATTCAGCGTTCAATTGCGCATGGTGCGATGGGGTATATTCCAAAGTCGGCACATCCAAGTCATATTGGCGAAGCAATTCGCGAAGTCTTAGATGGTGAAATTTGGTTGCCGCCAAATTTACCTGCTAACATGAACTTTGACCCACGTGCTGCCGATGAAACTGCACTGGCTGAGCGGATTCAATCCTTAACGCCGCAGCAGTTCCGTGTATTGATGATGGTGGCAGAAGGTTTGCTGAACAAGCAGATTGCCTATGAACTCGATGTTTCAGAAGCAACAATTAAAGCACACGTGACCGCGATTTTCCGTAAGCTCGGGGTACAAAACCGAACTCAAGCGGTACTCGCGATCAATGCCTTAAATATTGAAGAAAAACGCATGTAAGCTGATCTATTGAATTAAAAAAGCGCTGAATCATCAGCGCTTTTTTTCGGTCTAAAGTTTAAGCCAAGCAGTTTTGTTTACTGGTGACATCGGTACAAAATAAAGGATTTAAAGCACATTGCAGATCATCAATTTGCTCTTCAGAGACATAGCCCTGTTGTTTCAAATAAGCCGCAACGCGGTCATCGCGCAGACTTAAAAAGGCCGCATCATACACGCCAAGATCGACAAATAAAGCCGCTGTTTCCAAGCTGTTGAAACGGTCTAAGTAGATTTCGTTGTCATACATGAGGAAAATATGGTCTTGTGTTCCTTGCGCATCAATACTTAAACGATCCGCCAAGACTTGCGGTGGTGTTTTAATAAAGAGCAGATCCGACAATTGGTCAAACTGGGTGGTGTCGAGTTGATCCTGATCGGTTTTGACTTTACCGAGCCATGCTTTAAACACCAAAACTGCACCGCCGCGAAGGAGCATGCTCCAAATTTGATGGCGCACATCTTCACTGAGTCCGCTGGATTCGGCTTCCAATGCCAGCAAGAACGGGTCTTCTTGTTGCTGAAGTTTTTCAAATAGACCTAAACCTTGCGGTTGGTAAGCCGCGGGGCGAAACACATCAAAGTCGAGTTGTTCAAACACTTGTAATGCGAGGGGAATAGCGGTGTGATACAGCGTATCTAAGGCCCGAACATGTGTCTCGTTGAGTCTACTTTGTTTAAAGACTTCGACCCAGTCAATACTGGGTAAAAAGGCATTGGCACTATACTGGCGCAGAAATTGTTGCGACTGATCTGAGCCATGTGGCATTGCTTTAGAAATGTTCATCATAAAACTCCAAGAGAAAGATGATCAGTTTCTTCAGCGAAGGAAGAGGGATATAGGTAGAAAAACTGATCTTTTCTTAGTCCTAGTTATCTGCCAATCTCCTGTGGAGATGAATACGACTAAAGTCGTAGTTTGTGTTTTTATACATATTTAGTTTAAATAAAACAAATACTTGAAAAATTGTAACTAAGTATACAAGTGTTCACTAATGTAACTGGTGTATTTTGCCATAGTAAAAATGGATGTGGAATTTTTAGTCAATATTATTGGGCTTCAAAGAGCTGGAAATGAGCACTTTGGTCGAAACCGTTAAAACTTTAGTCAGTTTGCCGTATATACAGGGCCTAAAAAAGACAAAACCCAAGTCATCTGACTTGGGTTTTGTGAGCAAATGTAGTGAATTTATTCAGGATTTGAAATTTTTAAACCCGATAACCATGCTCGTAAAGAAGCAGGTTTTAATGGTTTTTTCAAAAGCACGATATTCATATCTTTGACCCGTTGTGGCAGTTCAGGATCTGAGTCTGCGGTAATCAAAGCGACAGGTACATTTTCTTGGCGATTGGCCAAAATAAAGTCCAAACCAATTTTGTCATGATTTAAGTGCTGATCGACCAACCAGACCTGAATGTTTTCTTGCTGAATCATCTCAAAAGCTTGCTCAGGCTCGGTTGCCTTAAACACTTGATAGCCCCATTTGGTCAGTAAAGTCGACATCCCTTCTAAAATGGTTTCGTCATTGTCCAAGCACAAAATCTTATAGGCTTTGGTTTTGAGTGGAACCGCTTGCACAGGCGCTGCCACGACTTTTGGTGGGTCAATGATTGGTACTTCAATCATAAAGCATGACCCTTTGCCATACTCTGAATAGACATGCACTGGGTAGTCGAGCAGGCTGGTCATCCGTTGTACGATGGCCAAACCCAAGCCAAGCCCTTGCTCACCCCACGGTGAGGTATGACCACAGCGCTCAAACTCTTGGAATAGTTTAATCCGTTGTTCTTCTGCAATGCCGGGTCCAGTATCCCATACTCCAATTCGAATATGGCGTGGCTTGTCCGTGGAGCGGAGTACACCCACCACCACTTTGCCTTTGGCAGTGTAGCGTAGGGCATTACTGACAAAGTTCTGAATAATACGGCGAATCCATTGTGGGTCGGTATCTATCCAGAACTGAGCATCATGTACGCTGAAACGAATACAGCGCTGTGCGGCAATGGATTTAAACTGCAATTCGAGGTCACTGAGTAAATCATGCAGCGGATAAGCCTGACGGTTGGGTTGAATGGTGCCGCCTTCAAGACGGGCAATATCCAACAGGGCAGACAACATACTTTCTGCACCGTGTAAGGCACGATCAAGCTGTTGTAGGGTTTTACGGTCTTCTTCACTTTGTACGCTTTGTTCTAAAGCCGTACTGAACAGACGTGCAGCATGCATCGGTTGCAGTAAGTCATGACTGGCCGCGGCAATAAAGCGGCTTTTCGACATATTGGCTTTGTCGGCTTGTTCACGTGCCAGTTGTTGCTCAGATAATGCATCTGCTAACTGTTGAGTTCGGTCTTGGACACGCGCCTCCAGCATGGCTTCATTTTCACGGAAGGCAGTAATGTCGGCAAAGGTGGTGACAAAGCCACCACCTTCAATTGGGTTGCCGCGCATTTGAATGACACGACCATCTTTACGAATCCGTTCAAACTCATGTGCGCTACCGACTTGCATCCAGTGCATCCGTTTACGCACATGTTCTTCGACCGAACCCGGGCCACATTCGCCGCGCTCTGCGTTATACCGAATCAAATCAGAAATCGGACAACCGACATAGACAATATCTTTTGGATAATCAAACAGTTTTAAATATTGGTTATTCCATGCCACCAAACACATATTTTCATCGACCACACTCACCCCTTGGGTCATGTGGTCAATCATGGTCATGATCAGGTTTTGATTAAAACGTTGCCACTGTGAGGCTTGGTCTAGAATGTTTGCTACTTGCCCCAAAGCGAGGCCATTGTTGACCATTGCGGTGGTGAGCAGGGTACGCGCCGATGCAGCGCCAATGGTCCCTGCTAAATATTGTTCGGTAAAACGCCACCACATGCCGTTGGCATTGCTATTTTCATTCAGCACCACATTGTTTTGGGCACAGAACTGTTGGAAAGCGCGCATGGTTGCGCCATCGCCTGTAATCCGTTTGGCTAAGGTGATTAAATCACCGACTTTTAAACGTGCAACATCGTGATGAATGTAGTTGATGTCTGTAGACGTGCTCTGTGTTGGCAGTGGCTTGGTTTCATAATAGAAAAAGCTTTCTGCTTGAATTTGTTCGGCCACGCTGGGGCGGAAAATTCGGGAAATCCAAATGTATAAAATAATATTCAGACCCAGTGCCCACACCACCCCATGAGTAAGTGCGGCAAAGGATTCAAAACCGAGCAGGGCTTCAGGGCGTAACCAGTTAATGCCCATTGGACCGGAATTAAGAAAGCTTTCGGTAAAGTGTGAATATTCAGCAGGCAAACTGCGAAGTACAGTGGGTAATAACAGGGTGTAGGCCCACATACCAAAACCGGCCAATAAACCTGCATAGACGCCTTGTTTACTGCCGCCACGCCAGTACAGACCACCTATGAGGGCAGGTGAGAACTGAGCCACCGCACTAAAGGCCAATAAGCCAAAGACTGAAAGTTGGTCGATGTCATTAAAGAAATGGAAGAACAAAAAGCCCAATAACATGACGGCTAAAATACAGACCCGACGGGTAAATTTAAGTACCAAGGGTAAGCGCTTATCGTGGCGGGACAGTAAATTGGTACGCCATAAGGCAGGCATGATCAAGTCATTACTGAGCATGATCGACAGGGCCACTGAAGACACCAACAGCATACCCGTAGAGGCAGAAAATCCACCTAAAAAGGCCAATAGGGTTAACCAGTCTTGGCCATAACTTAGGGGTAAAGACAAAACTGCGACATCGGGGATCGCTAAGTAACCTGGCGTTGCATGCAGCGCCCAACTGGCAATGGGAATAATGGCAATGATGGTTAAAACTAAATAAACTGCGAACCAGCGACGTGCCCCGCGAATATGCTTTTCATCACGCAATTCGACCACAGCGACGTGGAACTGACGCGGTAAGCAAATGATCGCGAGTCCAGCCAATAAGGTTTGAATCCAAAATGTATCGGGTACACCAATGAGTTGTACTTGATGGAAAGTCTCTGCGACATCTTTGGAAATTTGATGGATGTTTTCAGGTGCAGCAAACACGAAAAAGAGCGCGACACATAGCAAAGCAAACAGTTTGACAAAAGACTCGAAGGCAACCGCCAACATCAGACCGCCATGCTGTTCTGTATTGGCAATCTGTCTGGTCCCGAAAATCATGGCTAAAATGGCCAAAATACCGGTGAGGAATAGCACACCGTTGGTGGTGGAGGCGATGCTGCCTGCGGTAGGTTCTAAAATCACCGCGGCACTGAGTGCAATGGCACGTAGCTGTAGGGCAAGGTAAGGGATAATCGCAATGACGGCGAGGATAGTCACCATTGAGGCCAAAGGCCCACTTTTACCATAGCGTGCAGCAACAAAATCGGCAATCGATGAAATAGCATGGTGCTGACGGACGCGGCCTAAACGACGCCAAATGTCATAGCCCAGTGCGACGAAAAGTAGTGGGCCAAGGTAGATCGGCAGAAAGATAATGCCTTCACGAACTGCTGCACCTGTTGCGCCATAAAAGGTCCAAGATGAACAGTAGACCCCTAAAGTTAAACTAAACAATAGCATGCGCCCACGCGTGCTCAGGCGGCTGGCGTGTTTCTCACCAAAAAAGGCGCAGATAAAGAGTAAGACGATATAGAGGGCCAATACCCCGATAATGAGCCAGCTGTTCATTTTACCTAAAGTTTTTCCATCATCTCGTCCATCATAGCGCATCTCGGATAGAGGCTGCTGGGCTTGTTTAAAATTTACAGACCAAAGTCTAAATTACAACCAATACAGAAGCTTGCTACTTTAGCAAATGTAATAATTCGAATTAAAAAATTGTATCTACGGTTGGATACACACAGGAGTATGGTTATGGATGAGAGACAAGTAGAACAGATTCTACAAAATCCCAAATTCAAGGAAATGGTTAGTCGTAAAAGTAAACTGAGCTGGACACTGACAACTATTATGTTGGTTGTATACGTTGGTTTCATGTTGTTGGTCGGCTACAACAAAGAATTTTTAATGACTTCAGTCAGTGGTGGGGTGACCACGATTGGCATGCCATTGGGTCTAAGCATTATTGTATTGTCTTTTGTTTTGTGTGGTGTGTATTCGTATATCTCGAATAACAAACTCGACGCATTAAATGAAGAAGCAATGCGTGAAGTTGAAGCCATTGCGCAAGAGAAAGGACAGCACTAATGAAATGGAATTCATTGAAAGCGCTTACAGTCGCTGCTACAGCACTGTTGGCTTCGAGCCTAGCACTTGCAGGCCCAGATTTGGGTGAGGCTCAACAGCAAGCGACAAACTGGCATGCCATTATCATGTTTGGTATCTTTGTCGGATTTACTTTGCTCATCACCAAATGGGCAGCAAAACAAACCACCAATACTGCTGACTTCTATACAGCAGGTGGCGGGATCTCAGGTTTCCAAAATGGTTTAGCGATTGCGGGTGACTATATGTCCGCAGCATCATTCTTGGGTATTTCCGCAATGGTTTTCAGTTCAGGCTTTGACGGCTTGCTGTATTCATTGGGTTTCATGGTGGGTTGGCCAATCGTATTGTTCTTGGTGGCTGAACGTCTACGTAACTTAGGTAAGTTCAACTTATCTGACGTAGTGTCATTCCGTTTAGCAGAAAAACCAGTACGTACGCTTGCAGCAGTGAGTTCATTGGTTGTCGTTGCATTCTATCTGATCGCTCAGATGGTGGGTGCAGGTCAGCTGATCAAACTTTTATTTGGTTTGAACTACAACATTGCTGTAGTGATTGTTGGTCTTCTGATGATGGCTTACGTGATCTTCGGAGGAATGTTAGCAACAACTTGGGTACAGATTATTAAAGCTGTGATGCTTTTATCTGGTGCGACATTCATGGCTTTCATGGTGATGAAAGGCGTGGGCTTCAGCTTCTCCGAAATGTTCACCCAGTCAATTCAAGTTTTCTCTAAAGTACATGACATTTCTTTAGCAGAAGCGGGCAATATCATGGGCCCAGGTAAACTTGCAGCGAACCCAATTGATGCCATTTCTTTAGGTTTGGCTTTAATGTTCGGTACAGCGGGTTTACCACACATCTTAATGCGTTTCTTTACCGTTAAAGATGCTAAAGAAGCACGTAAATCAGTGGTTGTAGCAACAGGTTTCATTGGTTACTTCTACCTTTTAACCTTCATCATTGGTTTTGGTGCGATCCTTTATGTATCGAACAACCCACAGTTCCTTGATGTCGCGAAAATGGCTGTAACTGGTAAGTTAGAGCTTGTTGGTGGTAACAACATGGCAGCGGTTCACTTGTCTGATGCATTGGGCGGTGACTTGTTCATGGGCTTCATTTCAGCAGTGGCGTTCGCAACGATTCTTGCTGTTGTTGCAGGTCTGACCTTGTCAGGTGCTTCAGCAATCTCGCATGACTTGTACGCAAACGTATTCAAGAAAGGTCAAACGACTCCTGAATCTGAACTTCGTATGTCTAAAATCGCGACTTTAGGTCTTGCTATTTTTGCAATGATTTTAGGGATTCTGTTCGAGAAACAAAACGTTGCCTTCATGGTCGGTTTAGCATTCTCTGTAGCAGCATGTGCCAACTTCCCAGTGCTTGTACTGTCAATGTTCTGGAAAGGTTTAACCACACGTGGTGCGGTGATTGGTGGTGTGATTGGTCTAGTGACTGCAGTAACACTAATTATCTTATCTAAAGCCGTTTGGGTCGATACATTGGGTATTTCTGAAACGCCAGTGAACCCATTCAATGGTCCAGCAATCTTTGCAATGCCATTGGCGTTCTTCTGCTGCTGGTTGTTCTCTGTGACTGATAACTCAGCACGTGCACAAGCAGAACGTAAAGCATTTGATGCGCAGTATGTACGTTCGCAAACAGGTATTGGTATTTCAGGCGCTTCAGATCACTAATCTGAACCTGAAATAAAAAAAGCCCCATTCATTGGGGCTTTTTTTATGGTGTTGACGCTCCTAACTGTGTTGGCTTTGAATGCTGAAAGACCTAGATTGTGATATTCAGTACTCAAGCAGTACTCAAATTATTGGGCAAAATGAATCGACTGACACGAATAAAAAGCATCGGTTTCAGTGGCTATTCATGCTAAGTTTAAAAAGCGAGAACAAGAACCAATCAAACTTGGCTTTAAAAATAACAGGCTGCATATGCAAGTATTTGTCGAATTTTGGAAAGGCTTCCGTCTACTGCCTTCAGCATGGTTACTGCTGTTGCAATTTATTATGCTGATTTTGGCGCTGTTGAGCGGCCATAGCTTGTCCTTACGTGTATTGGTTTGGGGCTTAGGTGTTTTGGTCCTGTTACTCATTGCCAAGGTCATTCGTCAAACTCCCGTGTTTACCATCCTCGGCTTGAGTTTTGTTGGTGGGGCATTGTTCTTTTCCTTACTGATTTTGCTGGGTGCGCGAGATCCGATGCTGTTGGTGATTAGTCATGCCTTTGAGGCGATGGCCTATTTTATTGCGGCCTATGGCTTGCTGCGCTATATGTTTGCAGACCGTTATTTGACCAAAGATGAGCTATTTGCTGCAGGGGCAGTGTTTACCCTTATTGCATGGGGTTTTGCCTTTTTATATAGCATTTGCCAGATTTTAGAACCCAATAGCTTTTTAAATGCCAATGTGGCGGGTGCACAGTCATGGCTCGATTTATTATTTTTAAGCTTTAGTTTGCAGTCGGCGACAGGTTTGTCCGATTTAATGCCATTAACACCGCTGGCTCGTATGATTGCGATGTTACAGATGTTTTGTGGGGTGATGTATTTGGCTTTAGTCGTCTCACGCTTGATTGCCTTGCAGTATATTCAGCATCGACCCAATGATCATAAAGAGAATTAAACTGTTACAGGATTCGCACTGCCTTATTTTTAAACATAAATTATGATGGAACAGAATCGTTAAATTTTAAGCTATTCATTCTTCACTCTTTATTAGACTCGTCTAATTAACCATTTTGGTTATATCTTTGTACTAAAAATAATTTTCTGGGGGAATTATGCCTTCCATAAAGCCATCGCTGTTTGCAAACATCAAACGGAATGTATTTCTCAGCACTGTCGTGATTCTGGTGCTTTTTCTGGCCTTGATTCTTTTTGACCCAAGTGGTTTTGAGGCTTTAACCAAACATTTAAATCAATGGATTATTGACTCATTTAGCTGGTTTTACGTTTTATCTGTCGCGTTATTTCTGATCTTACTGATCTTTATTGCACTCTCCGATATGGGGAAAATCAAACTCGGCCCTGATCATAGTCTGCCTGAATATAGCAGTGGTTCTTGGTTCGCCATGCTGTTTACCGCAGGGATGGGGATTGGTTTGATGTTCTTCGGTGTCGCTGAACCCGTGATGCACTATGTCAACCCGCCCACGGGAGACGGGCAAACCGTAGATGCCGCACAACAAGCGATGCGGATCACCTTTTTCCACTGGGGATTACATGCATGGGCCATTTATGCGCTTGTGGGGTTGTCGCTCGCCTATTTCTCTTTCCGACATAATTTGCCTTTAAAGGTTCGCTCTGCTTTATATCCTTTGGTGGGCAAAAAAATCTATGGTGCAACGGGAGATGCGGTTGATACCTTTGCAACCTTAGGCACTATTTTCGGGGTTGCTACCACACTTGGTTTTGGGGTGACCCAAATTAATTCGGGACTGAATTATCTTTTTGGTATCCAGCAAAGTATTGGTATTCAGGTCGGGCTAATCATTTTTGTCACTTTTTTAGCTTCGCTCTCAGTCGGGTTTGGTTTGGACAAAGGCATTAAACGGCTGTCTGAATTGAACTTGGTGCTGGCAGTGGTTTTACTGTTATTTGTGTTTTTTGCCAGTTCTTCCATTTATATCTTACAAACCAGTATTCAAAATGCAGGGCAATATGTATCTAATCTGTTCACGATGACCTTCAACCTGTATGCCTACCAACCCAATGGTTGGATTGGTGGTTGGACTATCATGTATTGGGCGTGGTGGATTTCTTGGTCGCCTTTTGTTGGAATGTTTATTGCCCGAGTGTCTAAAGGTCGAACCATTCGTGAGTTTATTGTCGGGGTGTTGTTCATTCCAACAGGTTTTACCCTAATTTGGATGGGCTTCATGGGGAATGCAGCGCTGTTCAGTATTATTCAAGATGGGCACACTTCGTTAATCTCAGCGGTACAACAAGATTCATCCGTCGCACTGTTTGAATTTTTGACCCATTTACCTTTCTCTGAAATATCGAGCCTGATTGCGACTGTTCTGGTGGTGCTATTCTTTGTGACTTCAGCCGACTCAGGCTCATTGGTGATTGATTACTTAACCGCAGAAACAGAAAATTCACCTTTATGGCAACGATTGTTTTGGACCATTTTGATTGCGTTACTGTCGATTATCTTACTGATGGCAGGCGGACTTTCGGCCTTACAATCGGCCACAATTATGAGTGCCTTACCATTTACTTTGATTATGTTACTGGTCTGTTGGGGTTTACTGAAAGCACTGCGTTTGGATGTCACCAAAATGCGTGCACTACAAGATGCGCGAATCACGCCACGTGCGATTCAAAATCCACGCAGTTGGCAACAACGTCTAGGTCTGATTATGCATTATCCGCATACTCAGTCTGAGGTTGAAGAATTCATTGGTCAGCAAGTACAACATGCATTTTCAGCGGTGCAAAAGGAATTTCAGCGCCGTCAGCTAGACGTGACCATCCAACCGATTGAGCATGGCTTGCAGTTACGCGTAGATCACCATAATGAAATTAACTTCATCTATCAGGTGGTTGCCCGTGAAACCCAGCCACCTAGTTTTATGGCAGATCGACTTGAAGAACAGCAGTTTTATCAAGCTGAAGTTTTCTTAAGAGAAGGTGGGCAGAATTATGATGTGATGGATTGGACTTTAGATGATCTATTACAAGATATTATTGACCAGTACGAACGTCATTTATATTTCTTAAACTTAGTGAGAACTCCCCAATAAAGAAAAGGACGCTTAAAAGCGTCCTTTTCTATATTCAGTTTCTAAATGAAATTAGAAGCGGAATTTAGCGTTTACGCCAACAGTTTGAGTATCAAGATTCTCAGTATTGTCTTTAGCGTTAGCATTTACATAGCTTGCGCCTACAGCAACTGCTGGAGTGATGAAGTAGTTAACGTTTGCACCCCAAGCTGAATCTGGAGTACCAGCAAAGCTTGATTCAACATAAGAAGCGCCAACACTTAACGCAGGAGTTAAGTAAAGGTCAGTTTTAAGTTGGTAAGCGGTGTCTTCACCGTAAACAAGACCAGCTTCTAAGCCGAGCGCCATGTTTGTACCGTCGATGTTACCTACGTATTTAGTACGTGCAGTAACCGCGTCTTGATCTTCACCGATCGTAGCAGCTTCACCAACAGCTTTAACAACACCATTGCCCATTACGTTGAACGCATCAAGAGCAAATTGGTCAGCAACGCTAGTATAACCTACAGCAACCAAGAAGTTCGGAGCAGCTAAAGCACCCACTTCAAGTGCATAACGGTCACCATTGTCATCAGGCGTTTCGCTGTTTTTACCATCCAAATGTGTGTGGCTATAAGACGCACTTGCATATGCTGGAACGAATTTAGTAGGAATATACGCTTCTGCTTTAGCGCCGTAGTTGTGTGCGATGAAATCAGTACCGTCAGTGCCTAATTCAGCATAGTTATATGCCAAAGAAACATTTGAAGCTTGGTTTAAAAAAGCAGCTTCAGCTAAAGGACCTTTAGATGAATCAACATCTTTAAAGTAGAAAGTACCTTGTAAACCGCCAGTAAAATCTTTGTCATTTGCATCAGATGCATCGATGTATTCAGATTGACCTTGTACTTCGAATTGGTATGCTTGAGCACCGGTCATGGCTAATAATAAAGCAGTGGCTAAACCGAGTTTTTTCATGATATTTACCAGATTGTTAACATTGGATTAAACTAATGCTATTCTATTGTAACAATTTATTAAGTCAATGAGCTCTAATGGTATTATATTATTGAGTAATTACTCTAGCTATGTTAGAGGTTAAAAATTGCTCAATTGAGTGTATCCATGTCAACCAAAAAAAACTTACAGCAGAACAATAGGGTATACCTATTTAGAAAACAGAGAATGCAGGAAAATGAATTGTACTGAACTTGGTTTTTAATTGGTAAATTAGATTGAATATATGGATATAAACGGTAAAAAAGTTAAATAAGGCACCTCAAATATAGGCGTTTTTGTGTCCTAAATCTAAAAAACGCCTAAAATTAGCGCAAAAAGCTCGTTTTTTGCTTGCATAATGTACATATCCTCTGAGTATTTGTGATAATTTTCACGCTAATTATAGCGTTGTGTTAATCCATAGTGCTTTAGTTGGCTTTACAAGTGAACGGATTTATTTCATAATGATTTTAGCGAATCATTTAACAATATTGTTGTTTTCTGAGAAGCTAATTCTCCTCAAACAGTTTTTGTTTATCTGCCCAACTTTCCCCAAGGTTGGGCTTTTTTTTTATTTAAATTTTCGAGATCTTATTTTTTTCTGAATAAAAATATATTGCAATTTAATGCACAATAATGGTGCGAATTTGAGGCTATATTTTTCATTAAAAACTTTTATTTGAGCAAAAAAAAACCAACCTCTAAAAGAGGTTGGTTTTTTCAGCCAAAACTTGTGGGAAAATTAGAATATCTGCTGAGGATATACTCTAATTCGCCCCAATACTGTGCATTATGCACTTAAATGTTGCATGTGTAAATATAGGCACTTTAAAAAATGGGAATTAAAAATATTGAATGAAATTCACACTAAACATGAATATTATTAAGGATGGATTGACTCAGCTTTCATAGGTGCGTGAAAGTTTAGCCATGATTATTTGGGGATGATGAAATCTTAAAACGATGCAAAACAAAGAATTAATCACTTAAATACACGATATACTGTTCGTATAATAAACAGTTAATTTAGTTTTCTTTTATTTAGGAATGGGGGCGTGGTTGAAGTATGCGAGAAATACGCTCTGAGTATTTGAGTCAAAAGCTGTATATTGCAATGAGCATTATTATTTTGTCATTGTGCAGCTTATCCATTCCGTTGATGGTCAAAAGTTATCGCGATTACATCAAAACCAACCAAGCTTTAACTGAAATACAAGCCCTACAAGCTGTTGCAGACTTGGCCAATAAGATTTCACGAGAGCGTGCGCCAGCCAACAAACTCATGTCGAGTAATCAACAAGATTTTGCCCAGCATGTGCTTGAGTTAAAACTGTATCGGCTCACGGTAGATGAGCAGATGCAAAAGACTTTAGAGGTTTTAAAGCATTCGAACCTCCCAAATTTAGATTTAAGTTTATTTGACCGTTTAGATGAAGCTTTAATGCAAGGCAGACAGCAGGTGGATGCTTATGCAGCTCTGCCACGTGAGCAGTGCAATGCAGAAAAAATGGATCAGGCCATTTTAGAAATGTTTAATGCTTGGGAGCATAGTCACGATGTCCTAAAAGATGTGATTGCAGTTTCGGGAGGCAAAGACACCGCGATTTCAAACTTTTATACCCAAATTTTATTATTGGCTGACTTACGCGATCAGGCTGGTCGTGCTGCATCCAATGTGATGGCGCATGTAGCTTTTAAACAACCGATTCCTGAAACCAATTTAGCACGTTCTTTACAGACTCGGAAGCAAGTGATGTATTTGTGGGAACTCATTGATACCTTACAGCCTGAGCGTGATAAAACCGAAGAATTTAAGGTGCTGCATCAAGCGGTTTATAATGAGTTTTTAGCCAAAGGGCTATTGATTGTTGAGCGCTTGATGAATGAAAGTATTTACCATCGACCGTACTATTTAACGGGGACACAGTTAACTGAAGCAATCGTTGATAAATTTTCGACCGTGGTGGAGTTGCAAAATTATTTACTCAAATATAGCGTTGAAAAAGCCATCATTGAAAAGCATAAAGCACAAAATATTTTGCTCACAACGGTGGGTATTTCACTCATTTCAATTTTTGCGGCACTGTTTACCATGATTTATGCGCGTAAGAGAGTGTTTAGTCCACTCATTCAAGCGCGTGAAATTTTGGTTGATTTATCCCATTCCAGTATTCGCCCCAACCCGATGGATACCAAAGATCAACCAGCCAATATGTATTCTTTATTTACAGCAATTCAGCAGTTAAAACAGACGCTTCAGCAGCGAGATGCGTTGGAGTTTCGACTCAAGAATATTGCGCATTTGGATTCATTAACCGGGGTTGCAAACCGTTATGCGTTGAATGAATACATTAAACTTTTGGAAAATCAGCCGACTCAGTTTTCGGAGACTTGTTTAATGGTGATCGACATTGATCATTTTAAACAGGTAAACGATGTGTATGGGCACCTGATGGGGGATCAGGTGATTCAGTTTGTGGCTGAAAAATTAAAAGAAAATATTCGGACATCTGACTTGTTGGTACGTTACGGTGGCGATGAATTTATAGTACTGATTGAAAATGTTGGAATGGAGCGCGCTTTAAAAATTGCGGAAAAGATTCGTTCTGAGATTTATGAAGCGAAGTCAGTTGATAATGTACGCTGCCCTGATTTGAAAGTTAGTATTAGTATTGGGGTGGCAATTGGTGCGACCAGTTGGATGGCACTGTTAGAAAAGGCCGATCGTGCTTTGTTTCAAGCCAAAGAGCAGGGTAAAAATAAGGTTGTGGCTTATTCAGTCGATGAAGTGAATGAGTCATATTATATTTAAAAGAACTAGATCAAAATAAATAAGTAAATTAAATAACAGTACAAAAGAATAAATGAGGGGAAAATGGGAACAGACTGTATTTTTTGTCAGATGACACGAAATGAAATACCTTGCCATATTATTGATAGCAATAATGAATACATGGCATTTTTAACAATTTTTCCGAATACGTTAGGTGCAGCTGTTGTAATCCCCAAAAAACATTACACAAGTTATGCTTTTGATTTGGATGATGATGTCCTCACCGGATTGATACTTTACACCAAGAAAATTGCGAAAAAGTTAGATGGATTCTTTGATGATGTTGGTCGGACGGCAATGGTATTTGAGGGTTTTGGTGTGGATCATGTTCACGCTAAGTTATTTCCAATGCATGGTACTAAACAAGTGCATGAAAACTGGCAAGCTGTGAACTCGAATGTCGATAAATATTTTGACCAATATGAAGGTTATATTTCTTCACATGATTTTCAGCGAGCGGATGATGAGACGTTGGCGAAGTTGGCTGAAAAGATGAGGGGTTTTGGATTGTCTTAGATTAATAAGGAGTAAGTAGTTTTACTCCTTAAATGTTATTTTGTTTTCTCAATCAAATAATTGATGAAATTGGTACATGCTACTAACATGAATTTGGCATCGATATAACTTAAATTAGATTCTTCGAGCATAGCATGGCGGATGCCATCAGCATCAGAAGTATAACCATAGAGTTGGCTTAAACTTCCTTTTAGAGCAGAGTGTAAACCAAATTTATCCTCAACGATTTTTAAAGCTTTTCCTAGAGTTGCTTTTTCATCATTGGTCACGATTTTGCAAATAGATTCAACAGCACTAATCGATTCTTTGATTGAATTTCGATAATCAGGATTTTGGCGATCTGACATCAATTTTAATGATTGATTTAGATGTTGTTGTACACCTGAATATGGATTTGTATTTTGTAAAGCATCCTCGATGGATTGAATCTCTTGTTCGGATGTGATTTCAATTATCTGATTATTAATAATTTGATATGCAGAATTTTCCTCAACTAAAACTTTATTTATTTCGGAAATGAATTCTTCTTTAGAAGTTAAAAATGGATAATGTTGAATATTAAGTTCAATAAAATCATAAATTCTGAACCAAGATAGCTCTGTAAGAAAAATTCGTTTGAGTGCTTTGACTTTATGGTTATTTTCAGATGGAATTTCATCCGTTGCTTTTTTAAAAAATGAAAACCAATAATTTTGAATTAATTTATCTAAAACATTATGATCATTTTGGTTGAAGATAAATGGCTTTGTATATTTTGAGTATAAAGAGATGTCTAGCAATGACCATAGACGTGTTTTTAAATCATCATCTATACTTTCTTTTTGAATTATTTCGCGAACAGGTTTATATCCATTTCTTTCTGAAAAGTGCATTTTATCCCCGATAAATCCAATTTTACTCATGATTTTTAATCTCCCCTAACCCCTCTTTGATAAAGAGGGGAACATCACTTGATTGGTAATGGGAACTCCTTCCTTTTTTAAAGGTGAGGAGTATGCACCGCAAGGGGAGGATTAAATCGTATTACTTCAACAACGGTTTCAAAAACTTAGCTGTATGTGAAACTTTAGATTTCACCACATGCTCAGGTGTACCTTCCGCAATAATCTGACCACCACCTGCACCACCTTCAGGGCCTAAATCAATCACCCAGTCAGCAGTTTTAATCACATCCAAATTATGCTCAATCACCACAATGGTATTGCCCTTATTGCGTAGCTCATGAAGAATATCTAACAGTTTAGCAATGTCATGGAAATGTAGACCTGTAGTGGGTTCATCCAAGATATATAACGTTTTACCTGTATCACGTTTTGCCAATTCACGTGCTAATTTCACACGTTGCGCTTCACCACCTGATAGAGTCGTTGCTGACTGACCTAAACGAATATAGCCCAAGCCCACTTGATTCAGTGTTTCTAAACGACGATGAATCACAGGAATCGCATCAAAGAAATGCATTGCATCTTCAACTGTCATATTCAGTACATCGGAAATATTCTTACCTTTATAACCCACTTCTAACGTTTCACGGTTATAACGTTCACCATGACAATTATCACAAGGCACATACATATCGGGTAAAAAGTGCATTGCCACTTTGATCATGCCGTCACCTTCACAGGCTTCACAACGACCACCTTTCACGTTAAACGAGAAACGACCCGCTGCATAACCACGTGCTTTGGCTTCAGGTGTTTGCGCAAATAATTCACGAATCGGGGTAAACAAACCGGTATAGGTTGCAGGGTTAGAACGAGGTGTACGACCAATCGGGCTTTGGTCAATATCAACAACTTTATCAAGGAATTGCAGACCATCAATTGAATCAAATTTTTCAGCCGTTAAAGTGGTTGCACCATTAAGCTGTGTTGCTGCTAAAGGCAATAAAGTACGATTAATCAACGTTGATTTACCTGAACCAGATACACCAGTCACACAGGTCATCACACCCAAAGGAATGGTTAAATCCACATTCTGTAGGTTATGACCCGCAGCACCCATCAATTTAATTTGTTCTTCAGGCTTTGGTGGTTCAGTACGTTTTTTCGGTACTTCAATTTTCAGTTTGCCTGATAAATATTGACCCGTGAGAGATTCACTATTCGCAAGGATTTCATCATAAGTCCCTTCAGCAATCACATGACCACCATGAATACCAGCACCAGGGCCAATATCGATAATATGATCTGCTGCACGAATCGCATCTTCATCATGCTCAACGACTAAAACGGTATTCCCCAAATCACGTAAACGAACTAAGGTTTCTAATAGGCGATCATTATCACGTTGATGCAGACCAATCGACGGTTCATCGAGTACATACATCACACCCATCAAACCTGCGCCGATTTGAGAAGCTAAACGAATACGTTGCGCTTCACCACCAGACAATGTTTCTGCTGAACGAGAAAGACTTAAATAATTCAAACCTACTGATACTAAGAAATGTAAACGCTCACGGATTTCTTTAAAAATCTTATCGGCAATTTCGCCTTTTGCGCCATCAAGATTTAAATCTTGATAGTAACTTTCCGCATCACCAATCGACATTTTAGTAATTTGGGCAATGGTTTTATCTTTAACTCGAACATGGCGTGAGATTTCATTTAGACGTGATCCACCGCAGGCATCACATGCTGCATTAGACAGATACTGTGCCAAATCATCACGAACATAGTTACTCTCAGTTTCACGATAGCGACGTTCTAAATGTGGCAAAATTCCTTCAAAAGGTTGCACACGATTATGCTTACGACCACGCTCATCGATATAACTTAAATCAACTTTTTCTTTGCCTGTACCGTATAAAAATTTCTTTTTGGTGTCGGCATCCAGTTCATTCCAAGGTGTATCCAAAGAAAAACCAAAATGCGCTGCGACTTTTTCAATCATGCTGTAGTAGTACGGACGTTGACGATCCCAACCACGAATCGCGCCTTGGCTAATCGACACATCAGGACTTGGAATGAGTTTTTCGGCACTAAAATGGCTACGTGTACCTAAACCATCACAGGTTGGGCAGGCACCAAAGGGATTGTTAAATGAAAATAAACGCGGCTCAAGTTCCGCAACAGCACGGTCACATTCAGGACATGAATGTTTAGCCGAAAAAACCCGATCAGGATGTTCACCGTTCATCCAAGACAAAACAGCAATATCACCACCTAAGCGCAGTGCCGTTTCAAAAGATTCTGCAATGCGGTTGCCGAGGTCATCACGGACTTTAAAACGATCCACCACCACTTCAATGGTGTGTTTTTTCTTTTTATCGAGTTCTGGAATTGGGTCGAGATCAACAATCTCACCATCGACGCGCGCCCGTACAAAACCTTGACTTTGTAGCTGTTCAAACAGGTTGGAATATTCGCCTTTACGCTCACGCACCACAGGTGCAAGCAGCATCAGCGCTGTTCCTTCATCCAATCCTTTTACTGCATCGACCATTTCCGATACGGTCTGTGCCACCATCGGCAAATCATGCTCTGGGCAAAATGGTGTGCCGACACGTGCGTAGAGTAGACGTAAATAGTCATAAATTTCGGTAATGGTACCCACCGTAGAACGTGGGTTATGGCTGGTTGACTTCTGTTCAATCGCAATGGCAGGGCTTAAACCTTCAATTGAGTCAACTTCAGGTTTTTCCATTTGTGACAAGAACTGGCGCGCATAGGCCGAGAGCGATTCGACATAACGACGCTGGCCTTCGGCGTACAGCGTATCAAATGCAAGCGATGACTTACCTGAACCAGAAAGTCCCGTGATCACCACGAATTTATCGCGGGGAATATCAAGGTTCACATTTTTTAAGTTATGGGTACGTGCGCCTCGAATACGGATATGACTTTGGCTCATAAAACTATCTCGAAATTGTGCAGATGAAGGAGGTATATGATAACGACTTATGCTTTATTCAAGTGTTAAACATGATTTTATAGCGACAAATCATGTCGGCCAAAAGAAAAGTGATGCTGCTAGACTGTAGCTAGATTTCAGTGTTGAAACAAGTCTCAACGTATCGACATTGGCTGCGACTGAAAACTGGAAGGTATTTATAAGTTGCGTAAATAAAGAGATGATCACCCATTCGGCGTAGCGTAAAAGTTGAATCATGGCTGTGCTATTTTTGGTTTGCCGTACGCCTTCAGGGATAGAGTATTGTTATAGTTGCAGCATTTAGCATGCTAGCGCATAAGGACGTTCAAAGATTGAATCGACCGTCTCAAAAGCAAAGGGACGGATAATGTCATGATGGAGACGGGCATAGAAATTGACTTCATGCTCAAGAGTTTGTAAGAAGGCGTCGTAGTCATCTTCAAAGTCTGGCAGGTCGAGTAAGTCTTGTTCTCGACTTAAAACGCAATGATATTTTTTAATAAAAGCCAACATCAATTTTTGAATATGTGGATTGGTATAATAAATGAGATAGGTCGCGGCAGAACCGCAGTGTAAACAGCCTTTTTCAAGGTAAATTTCTTCGTTATTCAGCCAGCAACATTGTACGGTAAAAAATGCACGAATGGCTTCAGTACCTAGAGTATCAGGATGCATGAGAACGGCCCTCGAAAGTTAATTATGCAAATGATAATTATTATCATTATTGGAGTTTAGTTTTAAATGCTTAAAATAGCAATCGCGCCTTCTGAAAAAATACGATATTCGGTCAATAAAAAAGCCCTGAAGGGTTCAGGGCTTTTTGGATCATTTTCGCTTTTAAGCGTGGTCTAAACCGAGCCATTGCTGCTGTTTATAAGCGCTGTCCCAGAACAACCATTCCAGTTCAGCCCCTTTACGGTAGGCTTTATGCATTTTCTCAATGGTATCCGCATCGCAACGTGCAGCCACTTTATCGATGGTTGCAATTACATTACGTACCGCTTGGTTGAATTCTTCCCCCGCGTAAGTATCAATCCACGCTTGGTACGGGTTGTTGGCGATAGAGTTACCCACAATGTCTTTACCCACTTCAGCATAAATCCAAAAACAAGGTAAGAGTGCTGCTAACACTACAGGGTAGCTTTCAGACCATGCTGTTGCCGTTAGAAATGAAGTGTAATGGTGACATGCTAAAGTTAGCGGTGTTTCTTCAAACTGCTGCTTTGAAATATCAAAATTTTTCATAAAGCCATCATGTAAACTGCGTTCCACCACAATCGCTTCTTTAGCCCCTTGGCTAAACTGAATAATGTCGTCAGCCTCATACGCTTTGGCACCACACACCGCTAAAGCACGACCATAAGCCACCAAGTAGTGCGCATCTTGAATCACATAATGGCAAAACGCTTCTTTATTAAGTGTGCCTGAAGCCAATTCTTGGTTAAAAGGTAAAGCCAGTGTTTTTTGATATAAGTCGACATTACGTTGCCAAACGTCTTGGGAAAAGGCCATGATTAGATCCTGAGGGAAGCCAAAATATGGGCAAGACTATAACAACAGTTTACGCGGAACAACAATCCATCTCCGTACATCGGTGAGATAAGTAAAAATTAACGAAGATGTTTTGGTTTCAGGCGCAAAAAGCGTCATAATTGCGGCCATAAAACTCAACCTGTTTTTTAAGTTTTCGTTCATCTCCAAATTTTTTTATAGGTCGATCTGTCATGATGAAACATTTTGGTTTCTCTATCATTTTTACGATCGTGTGTCTTGCGTTGTCTGCGTACTGGGGTTTTACCCATGGACCAGAAGCGGGCTTAAAGACCATGTTTACTGCTTTGACCATCACTGCAATTTTAGCGGTGATGGAGGTCTCGTTATCTTTTGATAATGCCGTTGTCAATGCATCTGTGTTACGAGGTTGGGATCATTTTTGGAAAATGTTATTCCTTACCGTGGGTATTTTAGTCGCTGTATTTGGTATGCGTTTAATCTTCCCTGTCGCAATTGTGGCGGTAACTGCAGATATGGGCTTCGTTGAAGTTGTTCAATTGGCTTTAAATGATCCAAAAACCTACTCACAACGTCTGATGGATCACCACCCTGAAATAGCTGCATTTGGTGGCGCGTTCTTATTGTTAGTGTTTCTTAACTTCTTTTTGGATGAAGGTAAAGATACGCACTGGTTCCGTTGGTTGGAGCGCCGTTTGGCGAACTTGGCTAATGTTCCTGCAATGTCAGTCTTCCTTGCACTGATTGCACTTTTGGTGATGGCGGCCAATGTCGATGAAGCTAAACGTCTCGTGGTGACCATGGCGGGAATCTGGGGCATCGTGGTTTACATTGGCGTACAAGTCTTGAGTCATTTGTTGGGTGGTGAACCTGAAGTTGATGAAGACGGCAATGCAGTTACACATGATGCCAATGGCGCAACCACGGGTGTGGTCAAAGCAGGTATTGGTGGTTTCTTATACCTAGAAGTACTTGATGCATCGTTCAGTTTTGATGGCGTAATTGGCGCGTTTGCCATTACTTCCGATGTCGTGATTATTATGTTGGGTCTCGCGATTGGTGCGATTTTCGTGCGTTCGATGACGATTTACTTGGTAGAAAAAGGGACTTTGGATGCCTATGTCTTCCTTGAGCATGGTGCACACTACGCCATTGGTGCTTTAGCATTCATTATGCTGGCAAGTGGTACAGGTCTACATGTACCAGAAGTTGTCACGGGTTTAATTGGTGTGGCCTTTATTGTTTGGGCAGTTATTGCTTCTATTCAATACAAAAAACATCAAGCCGCTTAAAGCAGATTGCTTTAAACCGCAGAAAAGCGCAGCTCAGGCTGCGCTTTTTGTTTTTCAGATCAGGAAGGCTTTTATTAAACATAAAATTCATGCCGCTAGTCGGATTGAATAGCCTATAATCTTGATCCAAGATTAATTCAATACAGTCTGTCCTCGTTTATGATGAATGCTTTAGAACGTCGTTCAACTTTTGCCTTAAGCAGTATTTTTGCCTTACGCATGTTGGGTTTGTTCATGATCATCCCTGTATTTTCTGTGGCAGGGCAGACCTATGAATATGCAACGCCTGCGCTGCTCGGTTTGGCTGTGGGGATTTATGGTTTAACACAGGCTATTTTACAGATTCCTTTCAGCTTGATTGCTGACCGTTATAGTCGTAAGCCCTTGGTGGTTTTCGGGCTACTTCTGTTTGCTTTGGGTGGTGCAATTGCCGCGATGTCAGACACCATTTATGGGGTGATTATTGGTCGTGCCATTGCGGGTGGTGGAGCAGTGTCTGCAGTGGTGATGGCACTACTGGCGGATGTGACCCGTGAAGAAAACCGCATGAAAGCCATGGCAACCATGGGCATGAGTATCGGGGTTTCTTTTGCTGTAGCTTTTAGTTTGGGGCCGTGGCTTACCGGTTTAGTAGGGATTTCAGGATTATTCTGGGTAACGACCATCATGGGTTTGGCGGCCATTTCGATGTTGTTTTTGGTGCCAAAAGTCACCCGCCATCATCGTAATTATCAGCAAGGCTATTTGGCTCAGCTCAAACAAGTCTTAAAAATGGGCGATCTGAACCGTCTGCATGTATCGGTGTTTAGCTTACATTTATTGCTGACGGCAATGTTTATTTATGTCCCATCGCAACTCATCGACTTTGCAAAAATTCCACTAAATTCGCATGGCTGGGTGTATTTACCGCTGTTGGTAGTTAGCCTATTTTTTGCCTTTCCAAGTATTGTGTTGGCTGAAAAATATCGCAAGATGCGAGGCATCTTTTTAACGGCTATTGGCGGCATTATTTTAGGCTTAGGCATCCTAATTTTTGGCTTTGAGTCGAAGTATATTTTGCTGACAGGTTTGGGTTTATTCTTTATTGCCTTTAATGTCATGGAAGCGTTGTTGCCGTCATGGTTATCGAAAGCTGCACCGATTCAGTCCAAAGCGACTGCGATGGGCGTCAATGCCAGCAGCCAGTTTTTAGGCGCATTCTTTGGTGGTGTCACAGGTGGTCAGTTGTTGTTGTTAAACAATACTGCCTTGGGTTGGAGCATCCTGACTGGACTTGCGATTGTTTGGTTATTGATTAGTTTTGGCTTGGCACAACCACGTTATTTGTCTTCGATGGTATTGCGTTTACCTGAGCATAAACAAACGGACGAATGGACTTCACAGCTTTTAGCGATTCGTGGTATTGAAGAGGTCGTGGTGATGTCTGATCAGCAAGTAGCGTATGTAAAAGTCGATAAGCAGCAAATAGATGATGCTACGCGACAAGATTTAACGCAGTTGTTGGGGAAAGAGGTAGCCATTTAAGCATAACTCTTATAAAGTAAATAATAGAAATAGATAGGAAGTAAACATCAGATGCGCGGTGTAAATAAAGTTATTTTAGTGGGCACATTAGGCCGAGATCCAGAGACGAAAACTTTCCCAAATGGTGGTTCGTTGACACAGTTTTCAATTGCCACGAGTGACTCTTGGACAGATAAAAGCACAGGTGAGCGTAAAGAGCAAACCGAATGGCACCGTATTGTGTTACACAACCGTCTAGGTGAAATTGCGCAACAATACCTACGTAAAGGTTCGAAAGTTTATATTGAAGGTTCACTGCGTACTCGTCAGTGGACAGATCAAAATGGTCAAGAACGCTACACCACAGAAATTCGTGGTGAGCAAATGCAGATGCTCGACAACAACCGTCAGCAAGGTGAGCAAATGCAAGGCGGAAATGATGGTTATGCACAACCACGTTTCAACAATAACCAAGGTGGTGGTTATAACAATAACAACAACCAAGGTGGTTATGGCGGCAATCCTGCAGCGGGTAATAGCAACAACCAACAAAGTGGTTATGCGAACAATAACCCAAGCGGTTTTGCACCAAAGGCGGCACCTCAGTCAGCGCCTGCGGCAGCACCAGCAGATATGGATGATGATCTTCCATTCTAGATCATATATCTAAATATTGCATGAAGTGAAAAAGAACTTGATTTATATCAAGTTCTTTTTTTATGGCTAGGCAAATTTGGTATTTAAAAAAGAGCTTTATAGAATAAAGATGTTCAGCTAATACGAGTGACATAGCATACTTTTCCTCTCTATAAAAAGGGACCTCTGATGAGATCCCTTTTTTAAAAGACTAAATGCTAATAAATCATGATAAAGATTGCTGAGGATGAACCATATTTTTGATCGATAGCACATCAGCCAAAATTTGATCAGACAATAGGTTTTCAGCTTTAATTAAAGCCAATACACTTTGACCAGTTTCATTTGCTTGTTTTGCAATACGAGTCGTTGTTTCATAGCCCAAATATGGGTTGAGTGCCGTAATAATGCCGATTGAATTATCTACATTTGCCTGACAGTGTTCAGCATTGGCACGGATGTTTTCAATACATTTATGTTGGAACATTTGCATCGCTTTACCCAACAAATCGATCGATTCGAACAGTTTAAAAGCAATTAATGGCTCCATCGCATTGAGCTGCAGTTGACCTGCTTCGGCCGCCATAGTAATGGCTAAATCATTTGCAATCACTTGAAAACACACTAAATTCATTGCTTCTGGAATAACTGGATTTACTTTACCTGGCATAATTGAGCTGCCTGGTTGACGCGGTTCTAAATGAATTTCATTCAGACCTGTACGAGGACCACTAGACAGCAAGCGCAGGTCATTGGCAATTTTTGAGAGCTTAGTCGCGGTACGTTTTAAGAAGCTCGATAATAAAACGAAATCGCCCATATCTGAGGTTGCTTCGATTAAATCAGGTGAACTACTGATCTGCTTTTGCGTAATTTCAGACAATGCTGCGATGGCATATTCACGATACTTAACTTCGGTATTGATGCCTGTTCCAATTGCTGTTCCGCCCAAATTTACAACACTTAAAGCAGACGGCATGATGTCATTGAGCTTGTTTAAATCATTTTGTAAGGTATTTGCAAATGCGCCAAATTCTTGACCCAAGGTCATTGGAACGGCATCTTGCAATTGGGTACGACCCATTTTTAAGATATGCGAAAACTCATCTGACTTGTTCTTAAAACTTTGAATTAAATTTTGAAACGGGCTATTCAATTGCTCTATTGCAAAAATTAAACCCACTTTAATTGCTGTTGGATAGACATCATTGGTTGATTGAGACATATTAATATCATTATTTGGATGTAAATATTGATATTCGCCTTTTAAATGCTCTAAATGTTCTAAGCCAATATTAGCCAGTACTTCATTGATATTCATATTGGTGGATGTTCCCGCACCACCTTGAATCATATCAATTGGAAATTGGTCATGATACTTATAATTAATAACTTGTTCACATGCATACTGAATAGCATTGTATTTATTTTCTTCAAGCTTATTGAGTTTAAAATTGGCTTCTGCGCATGCAGCTTTAACCATTGCAAGGGCATTAATAAAAACAGGGAATTGATTGAGTTTATTTGGGCTTAAATTAAAGTTCTCTAAAGCTCTTAAAGTTTGTACGCCATAATAGCAATGAACGGGAATCTCTTTATGCCCTAATAAATCCTTTTCAACGCGTGTGTTAATCTTAATGTTCATTTAAATAGACTCTAATCTCGAATAAATCGATATTAAAGTGCGCACGGTTTTTTTTCTAATGTAAAAATATATTACTACATGCATTTTTTGCATAATAGATTATAATTGATCAAAGGATGAGTGAAGAATGAGTTATGACTTTAGAAATTCGATGGATTGAAGATTTACTTGCATTAGAGCAAGAAAAATCGATATCTCAAGCAGCAGCTCTACGACATGTCACGCAGTCTGCCTTTACGCGCAGAATTCAGAATATTGAAAACTCATTGGGTTTCCAAATTTTGAAAAGATACAGTAAAAATATTGATTTCACAGAAGCAGGCCAGGTTTTACTGGCTTCGGCAAAAAATATACAAAATCAACTCACTACAACAATAAAATATTTAGAAAAGAATGTGAAACATGATGAGTTAACCGTCAAGTTTGCAGTGTCACACTCGCTCATTACCCAGTTTTTCCCCCGCTTTATTCATGAGTTATCGATGGATATGACGGACTTAAAATTGGAAATTATTGCCTCAAATTTCAAACAGGGCATGCGCTTATTAAAAGATGGTTCGTGTGATTTTTTAATCAGCTATTGCGATCAAAAAACATTAGAACAATTCGATCGTTCTTTGTTCGAATTTCATAAAATTGTTGAAATGGAAATACTCCCGGTGACGGCCTTAGATCATGATGGGACGGCCAAATATTCACTCGATCAGTCTTTTCCTTTGTTGTCTTATAGTAAACAAGCATATTTAAGAAACTGTGTGGATGAAGCGATTGAAAATAAGTTGGATTATAGAACTTTATATGAGACGGATAATGCAGGTGATTTAAAAGAGTTGGTATTACAAGGTTTAGGTGTGGCATGGTTGCCTAAATTATTGGTTGAAAGAGAGATGCAAGAAAATAAATTAAAAGTACTGGATGGTAATCAGTACTATTTATTTCAAGATGTCTATCTGGTTAAACGAGAAATGTCATTTTCAAATCGAATTAATTATATTTGGAATATTTTAATTCAGAAAAATAAATAATTGGACTTTATGGATTATTTTTGTTAATCGTTTTGAGGTATATTAGGGCAGAGTAAAACTTGAAGTGCGACATAAACCACCTAATTAATTTAAAAGGTTTATGGAGTATATAAAATTGTCATACCATCATCTTAACTTTGAAGATCGTACTGCATTAATGCTTGAGTCAAG